>JANXPS010000016.1 GCA_025357175.1 Deltaproteobacteria bacterium
GTTCGGCGAACCACAGCTCGACCATGACGAAGGCGACGAGCGCCAGGATCGCGACCGCCGCCAGTACCAGGATGAAGGTGGACTGGAACCAGTCTTCGCGCTGCCCCTTGTCGAGGATGATCTGGAGGCAGCCGACCCACACCACCAGCAGCGAGATGCCCCACCGGTCGGGCTTCGTCTTAACGGCGTCGCGGATGTAGTGGGGGTCCCGGATGAAGAGCGAGATCATGTAGATCGCGAACAGGCCGATCGGGATGTTGATGTAGAAGATCCATCGCCACGACATCATGTCGGTGATATAGCCGCCCATCAGCGGCCCCGCAATCGGGCCGAACATGGCGCCGATGCCGAACAGCGCCATCGCCATGCCGTGCTCCCGCGGAGGGAACGTCTCGAGCAGGACCGATTGGGACATCGGCTGCAGCCCTCCTCCGCCGATCCCCTGCAGCACGCGGAAGAAGATGAGCATGCCGAGCGACTGGGAGGCACCGCACATGAGCGAGGCGAAGGTGAAGAGGGAGACCGAGAAGATCATGTAGCGCTTCCGGCCGAAAGTGCGCCCGAGCCACCCGGTCATCGGGATGACGACCGCGTTGGAGACGAGGTAGGAGGTGAGCACCCAGGCCGATTCGTCGATGCCCGCGGAGAGCGAGCCGCGGATGTGGTCGAGCGAGACGTTTGCGACGCTGGTGTCGATGATCTCGATCAGCGTAGGGAGCATCACGGTGAGCGCGATGATCCACTTGTTGCCCTGCATCGCCGCGTACGCGTTGCCGAGCCGTCCCCCGCCGTTTCCGTTTCCGTTGCTCACGAGGGGTTACTTGACGAGCACCGTCGGAACGACCGACATGCCGATCCGGAGAAGGTGGCCGGGGTCCTCTCCCGGGTCGAGGACGATCTTGACCGGCACGCGCTGGACCACCTTGACGTAGTTGCCGGTGGCGTTTTCGGGCGGGACGAGGGAGAACGCCGAGCCGGTTCCCGCCATGATGCTGTCGACCCTGCCCGAAAATTCGCTGCCCCGGTGGCTGTCGGGAACGATCTTCACGCGTTGCCCGGGTTGTATGCTGCCGACCTGCGTCTCTTTGAAGTTGGCGACGATCCAGACGTTGTCGAGCGCCGTCACGGCCATCAACGGCTGCCCCGGCGCCACGACCTGCCCGAGTTCGACGTTTTTACGGGTGATGAAGCCGTCCGCTGGCGCCACGAGGTCGGTGTAGCGCCGGTTGAGCCTGGCTTCGTCCAGCACCGTCCGGCGCTGGGCGATGCCCGCCTCCTGCTGGGCGACCCGCGCCCGCCGCTGGTCGATGACGGAGCCGACCTGCGCCGTGCGCGCCTCCTTCTGGGCGATCACCGCCTCGCGCTGCGAAACAAGCGCCTGCTGCGTCGGTACGGCGGCTTCGGCGATCCGCAGCTCTTCCCTGGCGAGCGACTCCTGCGCCCGGGCGACGTCGAGCGCGGTCTGCGCCTTCTCGTTTCGCTCGCGGCTGACGGCCCCCCGGTCGAAAAGCGCTTTTGCGCGATCTGCGTCGCGGACCGCCTGCGCGAGCTGTGCCGACGCCAGCGTGATCTTCGTCTTCGAAGCGTCGATCGCGATCCGGGCCTGCGAGAGCTGCGACTTCGAGGCGTCGAGGTCTCGCCGGGCCGCGTCGGCATCTCGCCGGGCCGCGTTGAGGTCGGCTCCCGCAGCGGCCACGTCCGATTTCGCGGCCGTGATCTCGGCCGCGGCGATATTGATGCCCGACTGCGCCCCGGACTCGCGCAAGGCGTAAGGTTCGGCGTCGATCCGGAGCAGCACGTCGCCTTTTTTGACGGGCTGGTTGTCGCCGACGAGCAATTGCGCGACCGTGCCGGGAATCCGCGAGGAGACGACGTGGATGGGCCCGTCGACGAAGGCGTCGTCCGTGTCGATGTGCGTCTGTTTGTACAGCCAGTAGCCGACGCCCGTGCCCACGACCAGCAGGGTGACGATCGCGAAAGTCGCGAGCGCCTGGCGCTTCCGGGATGGTTTCGCTCCGCCGTTGCCGTTCCCGGTCGTGTCCGTCGTATTCGGTTCACTGCCCATCGGTTCCGCCGCCATGGTGCCCTCCAACCCGAAAGAATACCATTTACCTGTAAGATACATCCGCAATGTCGTTTCTGCCGAGCAGCAGCATGACCAGCCGGTCCAGCCCCAGCGCCGCCCCGGAGCAGGGGGGAAGCCCCATTCGCAGGGCGTCGAGGAAGTCGGGATCGACCGGCAGCGCCTCGCCGCACTTCTCCCGGTGCGCGGCCGAGAGTTCCAGCAGTCGCGCCTCTTGCTCGGCCGGGTCGGTGAGTTCCTCGTACCCGTTGACCAGCTCGATGCCGCAGACATACCCCTCGAATCGTTCGGAGATCGCCGGATCGTTCGCTCGCCGTTTCGCCATCGCCGCCAGTTCCGCCGGAAAGCCGGTGAGAAAGCAGGCCCCTTTCGCCGACAGCGCCGGTTCGATCACGTCGACATAAGCCCGGAAGAACAGATCCTCCCAGTCCTCGCCCGTCCCCGGGCGGAACCCGCGCGACTCGAGCGCCTTCCGCAAGCCGGTCTCGTCGGTCGCGGAAACGCCCAGCGACGATTCGAACGCCTCCGTCAGTTCCCACCTTTTCCAGGGAGCGTCCAGCGGGACCGTTTCGTCTCCGCGGACGATCTCCGTCCGCCCGCCGATGGCCCCGGAAAGATCCCGCGCCAGTTCCTCGACGTCGCGCATGACATCCCCGGCCGTCCCCCCCACCCGGTACCACTCGAGCATCGTGAACTCGGGGCAGTGCAGTGGGGAGCCTTCGCGGTCGCGGAAAACCTTGCCGAGGTAGAAGATGTCGCCCGATCCGGCCGCGATCAATTTCTTCATCGAAAGTTCGGGGGAGGTGTGGAGATAGAAGGGACGCCTCCGTTCCGACGCGTCGGCAATCGTCACCGGATAGACGTTGGGATCGATGTTCGGGTACGGGAGGGCGGCCGGCGTATCGACTTCGAGAAAACCGCGCGTCCGGAAGAAGGCGCGCGTCAGGTCGAGGCATTCCGCCCTCCGGCGAAGCAGCTTCCAGGGCAGTTCGCCCGAGGCGAGGCGCCGCCAGGTGGGGTTCGCGATCCCCTTGTCGTTCTGAAATTGATTTTCCGGCATGGCACCAGTTTATCAGGAATCCGGCGCCGGCCGTACCGCCGGCCCGGCGAGCCATCGTTTTCTTGCAAAAGCCGGGTTGTCCGGTGTCCGGAAGGGGTATCATTTAACGAGCTTTTCCAACAGGAGGGCCGAGGATGCCGTTTTCGAAACAGGGGACCGATACCGAGGGGCGGTCAGCGCTCAAGGAGGCCCAGACCCAGCTCGACCGGGCAGCGGAACTTTTGTCGCTCGACCCGAATCTGGCCGAACGGCTGCGCCATGCGAAGCGGTCGCTGATTGTCGCCGTCCCGGTCCGGATGGACGACGGGCATGTCACGTCGTTCACCGGCTATCGCGTGCAGCACAACGTCACGCTGGGGCCGGGCAAGGGGGGCATCCGGTATGCCCCTTCCGTCAACCTCGAGGAAGTGACGGCGCTCTCGATGTGGATGACGTGGAAGTGCGCGTTGATGAACATCCCGTTCGGCGGCGCAAAAGGCGGCATCTGCTGCGACGCGACGAAAATGTCGCGGGGCGAACTTCAGCGGATGACCCGGCGTTTCACCTTCGAGATCTTCAACTTTATCGGCCCCGACAAGGACATCCCCGCGCCGGACATGTACACCAACGAGCAGACGATGGCGTGGATCATGGATACGTACTCGACGCAGGTGGGCCACTCGGTGCCCGGCGTCGTGACGGGCAAGCCGGCGGTCATCGGTGGATCGGTCGGGCGCCGGGAAGCGACGGGAGGCGGGCTCGTCAACCTGATCATGTCGGCCCTCGAGCACCTCGGCCTCGAGCCGGGAAAGATGACCGCGGTCGTCCAGGGATTCGGCAACGTCGGTTCCGTCGCGGCACAGGAACTCTCGAGGCGGGGCGTCAGGATCCTCGCGGTCAGCGACGTGGATGGCGGCGTCTACAACAAGGCCGGGCTCGACATCGACGCGCTGATCCACCACGTCGAGTGGAAGCAGCCGGTCACCGCGTTCTCGGGCGGCGAGCCGGTGACGAATGCCGCGATTCTCGAAATCCCGTGCGACATCCTGGTGCCGGCGGCGACGTCCGGGCAGATCACGGCCGAAAACGCGCCGCGAATCGATTGCCGTATCCTGGCCGAAGGGGCGAACGGCCCCACCACGCTCGAGGCGGACAGGATTCTCGAGGACCGGGGCGTCTTCCTGATCCCCGACATCCTGGGCAACGCGGGCGGCGTCACCGTTTCCTATTTCGAGTGGGTGCAGGACTCGCAGCAATATTTCTGGGATATGTCCGAGATCCAGGGCCGGCTCGAAAAGATCATGAAGCGGGCGTTCGCCGAGGTCATGGCGCTTTCGGCGGAAAAGAAGGTGGGGCACCGGATGGCCGCGCTGATGATCGGCATCTCGCGGGTAGCCGAGGCCATGCGCCTCCGCGGCCTCTACCCGTAATCCTGCGCAGCGAATCCACGGGCGGGCGGGGCGGCAACACCTCGCGTAACATCGCGTCACGGTAGTCCACTGACTGCTCGGCCCAAAGCTCCCCGGCTAGCGCCACGCGGGGGCTCCCTTCCCGGGGGACGTCTTGCTCACCCATCCATGGGTTCGCTGCGACTCCATACCCCTCGCGGCGCCCGGCTCACGCTCGGACATCCTGTCCTCGCTGCCGCCGGCGGCCTCCGCTCACTGCCGGCGCCATCCATGGCGCCTGATCCTCGCTACTCGCTCGGTGTTCCCGGATCCATGATCGTCGCCCTTCCCGGCCTGCGCAGCGGCGCAGGGTGCCCCTTTCCGGGGGCGTGTGCCCCGAGCGGTTTTGGGCGCCAGGGATGGCGCCGCGAGCCTGGGCACCCGAGGCGCAGGGAGGGCATGGATGCCCGAGCAAGCCGTACCACGGAAAGGGGTACCTGAGACGCGGAGCGGGACGGACTCATGGCGACGATCTCCCCCCCCCTCTGCGTGGCGCTAGCCGGGGAGCCATGGGCCGCCCTTTCCGCGATATAATAAAAAGTTATCTTATGCTGTCGAAGGAGTTGATCGCGTGACGAAAAGCCCATATGCACGGAAATTCGCGGTGGGACTGGTCCAGATGGCGATGGGGCCGAATCCGCCCGAAAATATCGAGAAATGCGCCGGGCTCGTCGAGTCGGCCGCGAAGGCGGGCGCGCAGGTCGTCGTCCTGCCCGAGCTGCCGCAGTCGCATTATTTCTGCCAGCGCGAGGACGCATCGCTGTTCGATCTTGCCGAGCCGGCGGACGGCCCGACCGTCGCGACCATGGCCCGCGTCGCGAAGAGTTGCGGCGTCGTCGTGGTCGCACCGTTCTTCGAGCGGCGCGCGCCGGGGATCTACCACAACTCGCTCGCGGTGATCGAGGCCGACGGCACGGTGCTCGGGCTCTATCGGAAGATGCACATCCCCGACGA
>JANXPS010000153.1 GCA_025357175.1 Deltaproteobacteria bacterium
ATGCGGCTGCCATGAACGACCGCATCATGGCTTCCTTCCGGGGGCGGCGAGACCGGGTCTTCCCGCCTTCCGAGGGCCAGCGGAAGCTCGACGTCCTGCACCGTTTCGGCTACCGGGGCCTGCTCTGGGACACGCTGATCCGGTTCCCCGAGGATTCTCCGTGACCGCCCGGAAACAGGTGCTGCTGGTCCACCCGCTCGGCTACGGCGCCGCAGCTGCGGGACAGGACATCTCGCGGCTCGCTAACATCATGCCGCCGCTGGGCCTCGCCAGCATGGCCGCATACCTCGGGCGGCGCGGCATCGGCGTCGACATCGTCGACTGCTACGCCCGCCCCGACTCCGACCGGCTGATCCGCGACCTGCTGCTCGACCGGCGTCCCGGACTCATAGGCCTCAGCTGCACGACCTCGAGCTTCCACGACGCGGTCCGGATCGCCCTGCTTGCAAAGCAGGCGCTCCCCGGCGTCCGATCCGTGTTCGGCGGCCCGCACGTCTCCGCCCTCAAGGAGAAGCTCTTCGTCGACTACCCCGCGATGGACTTCGCAGTGGTCGGCGAAGGGGAAGAGGCGCTGGCCGAGCTGGTCGAGGCGGACGGCGACGATCCGTCCGGCATCAAGGGGATCATCCACCGCGAGGGAGGCGACGGCGCGCCGAGATTCACCGGCTATCGCGAGCGGGGCATCGAACTCGACTCGCTCCCCTTCCCCGCCTACGAGAAGCTGGCCGGCTTTCCCGCTTCCTACATGCTTCCCATCTTCAACTATCCCCGAACCCCCAACACGAGCTGCATCTCGAGCCGGGGCTGCCCCTACGCCTGCAGCTATTGCGACCGCTCCGTCTTCCGCCGCACCTTCCGCTACAACTCGGCAGAATATCTCTACGACCACCTGAAGTATCTGCGTGAGCGGTTCGGGATCCGGCACATCAACTTCTACGACGACCAGTTCACCTTCAACCGAAAGCGGGTCGAGGCGTTCACCGGCATGATGATCGACAAGCCGCTCGGCATGACGTTCAACTGCGCCGTCCGGGCCGAGCACATCGACCCCGAGCTGGTCCGCCGCATGAAAACCGCCGGGTGCTGGATGATGAGCCTCGGAATCGAAACGGGCGACGAGGCGCTGCTCGCGCAGCACCGGCAGAATCCCGATCTCGCGCAACTGGCCGACAAGATCCGCATGATCAAGCGGGCGGGCATCCGGACCAAGGGGCTGCTGATGATCGGGCTTCCGGGCGAGACCGAGGAGACCATCCGCCACAGCAAGGAATACGTGTTCTCGCTCCCGATCGACGACTTCAACCTGGCCAAGTTCACGCCGTTTCCGGGCTCGCCGGTCTACGAAAAGATCCACGAGCTGGGCACGTTCGACGAGGACTGGGAAAAGATGGACTGCATGCACTTCCAGTTCGTCACGAAGGGGATGACGGCCGCGCGGCTCGAGGAGCTGTTCCAGGATTTCTACCGCTCCCACTTCCAGCGGCCCAAGGTCCTGATGGGCTACGTCGCGATGCTGTGGCGCTCGCCCGACAGCTGGCTTCGCTTCCTGCGAAGCGCGGGCGACTTCGTCCGTTTCACCCGCGTCAACAAGCGGCTCATGGACGAAGGGGCGCCGGATCCGCCGTGAGGCCCGAACGGAGAAACGCCGGCCCGCATCCGGCCAACTGGAGCAGCCGCAGCGTCGGCGCGCCGTGGCAGCACCGGTTTTTCTACGCCCTGATCCGGATCGGCGGAAGACGTTCCGCCTACGGGATGCTCTTCTTCGTCACGGCCTTTTACGTCCTGTTCCGCCCGTCGGTGCGGGAACGCTCCCGCCACTATCTCTCGCGCCGGTTCCCAGGCCGCTCAAGCGCCGCCCGCCTTCTCGACGCCTTTCGCATCACCTTCGAAATCGGGAAAATCCTGGTCGACCGCGCGGTGCTCGGCATCCTGGGGCCGGGGCGGTTCGGGATCGGTCTCGAGGGCCGCGAATCTCTTCAGGAGCTGCTGGCCGAAGGGAAGGGGCTGATCCTGCTTTCCGCCCACGTCGGATGCTGGCAGGTCGCGATGTCGAGCCTGTCCGCCCTCGGCCCTCCCGTCAGCCTGCTCATGCACCGGGAAGCGGGCGATGTCGACCGCCTCTTCTTCGAGCACGGAGACGGAGCCGCCCCCTGCCGGATCATCGATCCTGCCGGCTTCCTGGGAGGCACGCTCGAGATGCTCCAGCGCTTGAAACAGGGGGAGGTCCTCTGTATCATGGGAGACCGGGTCATGGGAGGCGAAGGCGGCACGGTTGCAGTCGACTTCCTCGGCGGTGCCGTTTCGCTCCCTATCAGCCCATACAAGCTCGCGTCGGCCACCGGGGCGCCCATCGCCGTGATTTTCCCTTACAAATCCGGGCCCGGAAGCTACGCCCTGCAGGTCGCGGATGTGATCCGGGTTCCCGACATTTCCGGGAAGTCGCCCGACGATTTCCGCCGGTTCGCGGCGCAGTTCATCCTGGCGCTCGAAGGATTCGTATCGGAGCATCCCTACCAGTTTTTCAATTTTTACAATATGTGGGAACAAACGGAGCCGAATCGATGACCACCGCCGAAAAGCTGAAAAAGATCCTGGTCGAAGAACTCAACCTCGAAGAGGTGACGCCCGCGGACATCGACGACGATGCCCCGCTGTTCGGCGAGGGGCTGGGGCTCGACTCGCTCGACGCCGTCGAACTCGTGGTGATCATCCAGAAACATTTCGGTCTCGAGATCAAGGACATGGACGAGGGGCGCACCGCGTTCCAGTCGGTCCGCGCGCTCGCGGCCTACATCGACGGACGACTCAAGAGCTGATGCCCCCCGTCGCAGTCACCGGTCTGGGCTGCATCTGCGCCGCCGGACAGAAGCTGGCCGACTGCATGTCGTCGATCTTCCTCGGGCGGGGCGCCCCGGCGCCGCCCGTCCGCTTCACGAGCAACCATCCCGTACGCTACCCCGTGTTCGAAGTCGCCGGCTTCCCGGACGATCCCGCGATGATCCGCACGAGCGCCCTCGGGCTGCACGCCGCGCGTGAGGCGTTCGCCGACGCCGGACTCGATCGGGATTCGCTTGCTTTGCTGCGCGTCGGCGTCTGCGTCGGCACCACGATCGGCTGCGCGATGAGCAACGAGACTTTCTGCCGCCAGGTGCACGCCGGGATCGATCCCGGCATGGGGCCCATCGAGGTGATCCAGCGCAGCAACCCGGCCGCCGTCATCGCCCGCGAATTCGGGTTGTCCGGCCCCTGCCAGACCGTCGTCAACGCCTGCTCGTCCGGAACCGACGCCGTGGCGATCGCGGCCTCCTGGATCCGTTCCGGGATTTGCGATGTCGCCATCGCCGGGGGCGCGGACGAGCTCGCCCGGATCACCTACATCGGCTTCATCTCCTTGATGATCGCTGACGACTCCCGCTGCAAGCCGTTCGACCTCAACCGCAAGGGGCTGAACCTCGGCGAGGGCGCGGGGATGCTCGTCCTTGAATCCGACGCGGTCCGGGCCGCCCGGGAGCGCAAGGCGCGGGCCTTCGTGCTCGGCTACGGGTCGGCATGCGACGCCTACCACCTGACCGCCCCGCATCCCGACGGCGCGGGGCTTCGGCGCGCCATCGGAGAGGCGTTCGCGGAGGCCGGCATCTCCGCCGGCGACCTGTCGTTCGTCAATGCTCACGGGACCGGCACGCCCGACAACGACCGGGTCGAAAGCCGGGTGCTCCGCGACCTGATGCCCGGCGTGCCCTACCTATCCACCAAGGGTTTCACCGGGCACACGCTGGGCGCAGCCGGAGCGATCGAGGCGGTCCTCACGGCGGCGTGCCTCGAGCGGGGAGAGATCCCCGCCAATGCCGGCTTCTCGACGCCCGATCCCGAACTGATCGCAACCCCGGTCCGGGAAGCCACCCCCATCACCGGGACGGTCGCCCTGTCCGAATCGCTCGCATTCGGCGGCAACAACTCCGCCATCATCCTGGGGCGTGGAGAGTCGTCGTGACCCACCCGGACTCACGGATCGTCATCCGGGGCATCGGGGCCGTCGGCGGTTTCGGCTGCGGCGTCGCCGCGCTGGAGCAGGCGCTGTCGGGCGGCGAAGTGCGCCCCGGACGCGTTGCGCTGCCCATGACGGCCGTCTCCGACATGGCCGCGTTCATGGCCGACACGGTTCTCCTCAAGGATTTCCTGCCCGTGAAGGCGCTGCGGCGGGTCGACCATTATTCCCGGCTCGCGCTGCTCGGCGCCCACCTCGCCCTGGCCGACGCCGCTCTTCCCGAAGCCGACCGGGCGGGCCTGGGCGTCGTCATCGCCAGCGGGCACGGCGCGACGGGAATCACCTTCGCGTTCCAGGATTCCTTCATCAACGACGGCGACATCTGCGCGTCGCCGACCCATTTCGCCAATTCGATCCACAACTCGGCGGCAGCCAACATCTCCATCATGCTCGGGGCGGCGGGGCCAAGCCTCACCGTCAGCCAGTTCCACCTGTCCGTGCCCTCCGCGCTGCTGACCGCCCGCCAGTGGCTGCTCGAAAGGCGGGTCGAGCGGGTGCTGTTCGGGGCGGTCGACGAGCTGTCCCGGTTGACGAGCCACTACTGGTGCCGGCAGCACGGCCCTGCGGCGGACGGAACCCTTCCCCGGCCGCTTCGAACCGGCGCCGATACGGCCATCCCGGGCGAAGGGGCCGCGTTCCTGCTGCTCTCTCGGGAGGAAGACGCGGCGAACGGCGGATACTGCACCCTCGACTCGGTAACCACCGGCCGGAATCTGCCGCCCGGCCCCCTATCCGCCTCGCCGGGCTTGCTGCTGCTCGGGGCGGACGGCATCCAGGCCACCGGTCGCCGTTACGCAGAAGCGGCCGCCGGTTCCCGGATCGCCTGCTATACGCCGCTCTACGGCAGCATGCCGCCGGGTCCCGCTTTCGACATCGCTTCGGCCGCCCTCATCCTCCGGTCCGGCGTCGTCTTTCCGACGCCCGCCGGCGACGCGTGCGATTTCCCGGCCGCAGTCGCAAAGGGCGGCGAACCGGTGGGCCCCGGTCCCGTCGGCATCCTCACCCTCGACGATGACGACGGCCACGGCCTGATCTCGCTGGGTTCCCTCTAGAAGTCGCCCCCGGCATGCGGAGAACAGACGTCCCCCAAGACGACGCGCTTTTCGACGGACAGAAGGAAGTCTGCTACGCGGTAGACGAAACGGGCCATTACGTGCTCGCCGAAAGCGCCGGGTGGGAACCCGCCAACCTCGCCAACATCCAGGCTTGGGAGGAGATCGAAAGCGGGATCACGGCCATCCTCGCGAGGATCCGCGCCGGCGAGTTGAGTCCCCTCGCCTACCACATGGCGCGCGGCCAGATGGATGCCAGGCTGCTCGCGGGATACGCCAGGCTGTTCGCCTGGCAGGTGCGCCGTCACATGAAACCGGGCCCCTTCGGCCGGCTCTCGCCTGCCCGGCTTCAACGATACGCGGCCATATTCCGGATCACCCCGGAAGCGCTTCGCGCCATCCCCGGCCCTCCTGTTCCGGCGCTCCCCGGAGAATGCGGGTGACCGCGCCTTTCCCTCACCGCCAGTCGGCCCATTGCGAGAGCGGCGTCACCGCCAACCTGCTGACCCATCACGGGCTGCCCATTTCCGAAGCCATGGCGTTCGGCATCGGATCGGGCCTGTTTTTCGCCTATCTGCCCTTTATCCGCGTCAACCATCTGCCGCTGACCACTTTCAGAACCGCACCCGGCGGCATCTTCAATCGCGTGACGAAACGGCTCGGCGTCGGCGTCGAGAGCCGCACCTTCCGGAACGAGTCGCAGGGAATGGCCGAACTCGACCGCCTGCTTGACGCAGGCACCGCCGTCGGCGCGCAGACCGGCGTCTTCTGGCTTCCCTATTTTCCCCCGGCGCTGCGCTTCCATTTCAACGCCCACAACCTGGTCGTCTTCGGGAGGGAAAACGGGGGATATCGGATCAGCGACCCGGTTCTCGGGGAGAGCGTCCTTTGTCCCGCGGCCGACCTCGAACGCGCGCGTTTCGCCAAGGGGGCGCTCGCGCCGAAGGGGCGGCTCTACCACCTCTCCCGTGTCCCGTCTGAAATCGACCTGGGGCCCGCGATCGTCGAGGCGATCCGCGAGGTCTGCCGCCTGATGATCCGCGTGCCGGTTCCGCTGTTCGGCGTCCGCGGCATCCGCCTTCTTGCCGGTCAGGTCGAGAAATGGCCCGCCCGGCTCGGCGATCGAAAATCGATCCTGTATCTCGGCAACGTCATCCGGATGCAGGAGGAGATCGGCACCGGCGG
>JANXPS010000157.1 GCA_025357175.1 Deltaproteobacteria bacterium
TCACCGGACGTCTCATGCCGGGCCGCCGCTGGTCCGACGGGCTGCACCAGGCGGTCGAGGCCAAGGAAGGGGTCGACATCGAGAACGAGAACCAGACGCTCGCGACGATCACCTTCCAGAACTACTTCCGCATGTACAACAAGCTCGCGGGCATGACCGGCACCGCCGACACCGAAGCTTCCGAGTTCGCCCAGATCTACAAGCTCGCCGTCAACGTCGTGCCGACCAACCGCCCGATGGTCCGCAAGGACCTGGGCGACCAGGTCTACCGTACCGAAAAAGAGAAATTCAACGCCGTGCTCGAGGACGTCAAGGTCCAGCACGCCGCGGGTCGCCCCGTGCTCGTCGGCACCGTCTCCATCGAAAAGTCCGAGCGCGTTTCCGGGCTTCTCACCCGCCACGGCATTCCCCACAACGTCCTGAACGCCAAGCATCACGAGAAAGAAGCGGCGATCATCGCCGAGGCGGGACATCCGGGGCGCGTGACCATCGCGACCAACATGGCTGGGCGAGGCGTCGACATCAAGCTGGGCGACGGCGTCGTCGAGTCGGGCGGCCTGCACATCATCGGCACCGAGCGCCACGAGTCGCGTCGCGTCGACAACCAGCTGCGCGGCCGTGCGGGGCGCCAGGGCGATCCCGGCTCATCCCGCTTCTACCTATCGCTCGAGGACGACCTGCTCCGCATCTTCGGCGGCGAGCGGATCTCCCCGATCATGGAACGGCTGGGGATGGAAGAGGGCGAGCCGATCGAGCACGGCCTGATCAACCGGGCGGTCGAGAACGCCCAGAAGAAGGTCGAGGGGCACAACTTCGAGATCCGCAAGCACCTGCTCGAATACGACGACGTGATGAACCGCCAGCGGACGGTCATCTACGACATGCGGAAGGAAGTGCTTTCCGGCGAGGGCGTGTCCGAACTGATCGAGGAAATGACCGAGGAGGTGGCCGACGAGATCGTCCATCGCTTCTGCGACGAAAAGACGCATCCCGAGGAATGGGACCTCGTCCTCCTGCGTGACGCCGTCAACACCCAGTTCGGCTTTCGCCCCGAGATCCTCAAGGAAGACATTCCCAGGCTCAAGGTGCCCGAACTGGTCGACATGGTGCGTGACACCGCCGGCGCTTTCTACAAGACGAAGGAAGAAGAGAACGGTCCCGACCTCATGCGCTACATGGAGCGCATGTTCCTGCTTTCCACGATCGATGCCCAGTGGAAGGATCACCTGCTCTCGATGGACCACCTCAAGGAGGGGATCGGGCTGCAGGGATACGCCCAGAAGGATCCGCTCAAGGAATACCAGCGGCAGGGATTCGAACTGTTCTCCGACCTCGTCTACCGGATGAAGGAAGAAGCGCTTCGGCGCATCTACAAGGTCCAGATCCAGAAAGAGGGCGACCAGCCCGTGGCTCCGGTCAAGTTGCCGCCCGCGCAGCCCAAGCGGGTCAACCTGTCGCACGGCGAGATTTCCAAGGCCGGCAACAAGACGCAGGTGCATTCCCAGGAAAAGATCGGGCGCAACGACCCGTGCCCCTGCGGCTCCGGCAAAAAGTACAAAAAGTGCCACGGTCAGACAGCCTGATACCGACCTGCTGAAGTCTTGAGGAGGATTCGATGAAACCGGTCAAGACGCTGCGCGTACCGGGGTTCCGCGGGGCGGGAATGTCGTGCGGGCTCAAGAAATCGGGAAAACCGGACCTGGCGCTGGTCGTCAGCGACCTGCCGTGCCTGTCCGATGTCGTGTTCACCAAGAACAAGGTGTTCGCGGCACCCGTCGCGTGGGGAAAGGCGCTTAAAGGCCGCGCGTCCTCGCTCCGCGGCATCGTGGCCAACAGCGGAAACGCCAACGCCTGCACCGGGGCCGAGGGGCTTCGGGCGGTTCGCGATACGG
Source organism: Deltaproteobacteria bacterium (assembly GCA_025357175.1). Classification (GTDB taxonomy): domain Bacteria; phylum Desulfobacterota; class Deferrimicrobia; order Deferrimicrobiales; family Deferrimicrobiaceae; genus JANXPS01. The sequence goes on from JANXPS010000157.1 coordinate 1,893, forward strand.
CGGCGGCGGCTTGCGCGGCGCTCGCGCTACCGAAGGATTCCCTGCTCGTATCGTCCACCGGCGTCATCGGCGTGCGGCTGCCCTTCGAGAAGATCGTCGACGCGATGCCCGACCTGGTCGGGTCCCTTTCCCCCGGTGGCATCCTGCAGGCCGGCGACGCGATCATGACGACCGACGCATTCCCCAAGCGCGGCATCCGCAAGGTGAAGGTCGCGGGCGGCACCGTCACGATCGGCGGCATCGCAAAGGGTGCAGGCATGATCGCTCCCAACATGGGGACGATGCTGGGCTACGTCTTTACCGACGCAGCGATTGCGGCGGCCGACCTCAAGCGCGTTTTCCGCGATTCGGTCGAGAGGTCCTTCAACCGCATCGTGGTCGACGGCGACACGAGCACGAACGACACGGCCGCGATCTTCGCCAACGGGGCGTGCGGCCTCGCGCCGCTCGCGGGCGACGACCTTGCGGCATTCGCCCATGCGCTGCACGACCTTCTGCTCGACCTCGCGCTGATGATCGTGCGCGACGGCGAAGGGGCCACGCGCGTGGTCCGCATCGCGATCACGGGCGCGAAAAGCGACGCCGACGCGGAAAAGGCGTCGCGCGCCGTCGCGACGTCGCCGCTGGTCAAGACGATGGTGGCGGGGGCCGACGCCAACTGGGGGCGCGTGATCGCGGCGGTCGGGCGGGCCGGCATCGCGATGAACCAGGACAAGGCCGAGGTGTCGTTCGCCGGCGAGACCGTGCTGAAGGCGGGCATGGTCATCGACACGAAGGCCGAGCAGCGGGCCATTCCCAAGATCAGGGAAGAAGCCTACGAAATCCGGGTCGATCTCGGGCTCGGGGCAGGCATCCACCATGTCTATTTCTCCGACCTGACGCACGCCTACATCGACTGCAACGCCGGCTACCGGTCCT
>JANXPS010000020.1 GCA_025357175.1 Deltaproteobacteria bacterium
CTTCGGCCTTCCCGCCAAGTGGATCGAGGACCGCGACCGGGATACCGCACAGATGGCCGGCTTCACGGTGGTCGAGCCGACAACCGTGGTCGCCACGCACATCACCGAAATCATCAAGCGTCACGCCCACGAGATCATCACCCGGCAGGACGTCCAGAAGCTGCTCGACGGACTCAAGGAAAACTACCCGAAGGTGATCGAAGAGGTCGTTCCCGCCATGCTGCCTCTCGGCACCGTGCTTCGCGTCCTCCAGAACCTCCTGCACGAGCAGGTTTCGGTCAAGGACCTGCTCACCATCATGGAGACGCTCGGCAACGTCGGCCCCATGGTCAAGGATCCCGACATGCTCACCGAATACGTCCGGCAGGCGCTTTCCCGGTCGATCACCCAGCACTTCAAGACGGCCGACAACAAGATCTACGTCGTTTCGCTCGAGAAACCGCTGGAGGACATGATCGAGCAGGCCATCCAGCGCACCGAGATGGGCAACTACCTGGCGCTCGAGCCGAACATCGCCCGGATGATCCTGCAGCGGATCGCCGACGGCGTCCGCAAGTGCGCCGAGAACGGCTGCGAGCCGATCATGCTCTGCTCTCCCGCGGTCCGCCCCTACATCAAGCGGCTGACCGAGCGGGCCCATCCCGAGCTTGTCGTCCTTTCGTTCCAGGAAGTCACGCCGTCCGTCACCATTCATTCCCTCGGAACCGTGGGGTTGAGCTATGCAAATTAAGCAGTTCGAAGGCACTTCGATGGAAGAGATCCTGACGCGGGTCAAGAAGACGCTGGGCGACGACGCCGTCATCCTTTCGACCCGCAAGCAGGCAAAGAAGAAGATGGGGCCCTTCACGGCGGCCGTCTACGAGGTGAGTGCGGCGGTCGACGCCCCCCCCGCCCCGCACAAGGGCATCCGGACGGGCGGACGTGTCCGGGACACCGTCGTAGATTTCGGCGCGTCGCCCGCCACTTACCCGCATTACACCCCCCGTCCGGCTGCGACAACGCCGCGGGTGCCGCTCGCCGTCGTCGGCGACGAGCCGGCCGCTCCGGCGGCCGAAGTCGCCGCGAGACGCGTCGAAGGTGCGGCGATTCCCGCAGTCGCATCCGACGCGCCGGCCAAGGCGACCCCTTTCGAGGCCTTTCTTTCGATCGAAAAAGAGCTGGCCCCGCTCAAGGAAGACATCGCGGCGCTCAAGGGCTTCCTCGAACTGGTCGTCAACGAGCGTGCCGCCTCCGTCGCCTCTGCAAGCAACGACCGGCTCGACCGGCTGGCCGACGAAATCCGGGCGCTCAAACGCCAGCTGACCGATAACGCCGCATCCGGGGCCCCCGCTTCGCCGGCGGCTGCTCACGACAACGAGTCACACCCCGCGCCTGCAGCGCCCGTTTCAACGACCGCTCCCGCCGATCCGACGGCCGGAGACGACTGGCTCGTCCGCCGGCTGGTCGAACAGGGCTTCAGCGCCTCGGCCGGACGCAAAATCCGCAAGACCGCCCGGACCCGGTGCGCTGCCTCCGGAACCGTCACCGACGCCGACCTCCGGCGCGAAGCGGGCGACTATCTCGCCTCGCTTGTCCGCGTCGCCGAACTTCCCCCCACCCGCGAGGCGGGCCCGCGCATCCTGGCTTTCATCGGACCCGCAGGAGCGGGTAAAACGGCGACCGTCTCCCGCGTCGGACGCATGCTCTCGAAGCGCGGATTCCGCTGCGCAGCGATCTCGGTCGGCGATCCCGAAAAGGGAGCAGGCCTCCTTCTGCGCGAGCTGCAGCTTCCGCTCGGCATCCCGGTGCTTTCCGCCCGGAACGCCGCCGACCTTTCCCGGGCGGTCGCCGTCTGCTATGGTGCCCAGTATCTGCTGGTCGACGTCGAGGGCGACACGATCGGACGCGAGGCGGCGTCCCGCATGACCACGCTCTTCCGCGGGCAGGCCGAAATCGACTTCTGCCTGACGCTTCCGGCGGAGTGGCACGACGAACCGGCGGACCGTCTCGTCTCGTCGCTCTCGCCGCTGCCGGTCAACTACCTGGCGTTCACGGGCATCGACCGGTCGAAACAGCACGGCAACCTGTTCAAGACGGCGGCAACCGCCTCCAGGCCGGTTCTGTTCCTGACCGCCGACAGCGGCTCGGGCACCGTCTTCCCGGCGCGCCCCTACATGTTCTCCCGGCTCCTGCTCGACGAAACGGCCCCCGAAACGAGGATGTCCCGATGACTTTGAACCCGACCGAACCGAACGCAACCGGAGCACGCTCGCGGCTCAGAGTATTCGCGGTCACCAGCGGCAAGGGCGGCGTCGGCAAGACCAGCATCGTGACGAACCTCGCCGTCTGCTTCGCCAAGCTTGGGCGCAAGGTGCTCATCATCGACGCCGACCTCGGCCTCGCCAACGTCGACATCATGTTGGGACTGACTTCCCGGGGCAACATCCACACGCTGCTCTCCGGCGAGCACACCCTGGACGAGGTGCTGGTCGAAGGCCCGTGCGGCGTCATGGTGCTGCCCGCTTCCTCCGGCATCTACGAGGTGACCCACCTGTCGTCCGAGCAGCGCATCGCCCTGCTGTCGCAACTCGATACGCTCGAGGACGTCTTCGACACGGTGCTGATCGACACGGGTGCCGGGATCGCCTCAAACGTCATGTATTTCAACGCGGCCGCGCAGGAGATCATCGTGGTCGTGACCCCCGACAACACCTCGGTCGCCGACGCCTACGCGCTCATCAAGGTGCTCACCCAGAATTTCGGCGAAAAATATTTTCACATCCTGTTGAACATGGTTCAGAATGAGTTCGAGGCCATCAACACATTCAAGAAAATCGAGCGCGCCGCGGCGAAGTTCCTCAATATTTCGCTCGACTACGCCGGTTTCGTCGTTCGGGACGACCATATCCGAAAAGCGGCCAACCTGCAGAAACCGATGGTCGAACATACGCCCGCCGCACCCGCGGCGCGTTCGATCCGCTACGTGGCCGAGAGTCTCCTGGCCGCATGCGGACGCAGCAGCATGAAGGGAACACCGCAGTTTTTCTGGAAGCGCCTCCTGGTCGAGGAGCAGACGAACAGCTTCCACGAAGCACCGGGATGATGATGATGAAGAGCGGCAGGACCGCCTACGAACAGATGGCCCCTCCCCCGGCTGCGCCGCCCCGCGCGGCCGAACCGAGAGCCGCCGGGGAACGCGATGCCCTCGTCCGGGAGTTCGTCCCCCTGGTCAAGTACCACGCCGGCATGCTTAAGCTGCGCCTGCCCCCGCACATCGAGCTCGACGACCTCATCAGCTCCGGCATCGTCGGGCTTCTCGACGCCCTCGACCGGTTCGACAATTCCCGGGGCATCAAGTTCAAGACCTACGCCGAGTTCCGCATCCGCGGGGCGATGCTCGACTATCTCCGCGAGATGGACTGGTTTCCACGCTCGGTCCGCCAGCGGGCGACCAACCTCCAGAACGTCTACGCCCAGCTCGAGATGATGCTCGGACGTCCTCCCGAGGAGGACGAGGTCGCCAACCACCTCAAGATTCCGCTCGAAGAGCTCCAAAAGGAGCTGTCGCTCACCACGGGGCTGACCATCTTCTCGCTCGACGCGCCGGTCGATGACGAAGTCGACGCGGGCATCCAGAAGGCGATCGCCGAAGCCGCGATGGACGAGAAAAAAGAAGAAGAGATCCTGCGCGACCTCAAGGAAGTGCTCGGCAAGGCGATCGACCTTTTGCCCGAAAAGGAAAAACACCTGATCGCCCTGTATTACTACGAAGAGCTCACCATGAAGGAGATCGGGTCGCTGCTTTCGCTGGGCGAGCCCCGCATCTGCCAGCTCCACAACCAGGCCGTCCTGCGATTGCGCGGAAAACTGCGCCAGCAGCTCCTGCGTTAAGGAAACCGGCCTCCCAAGTGGCCCCCATTTCCTCCGATCCCGAACGAACCATCGCCCACCGGCAAAAGCTCGAGGCGTTGGGGCAGCTGACCGGCGGGATCGCGCACGATTTCAACAACCTGCTCACCGGAATCCTGGGCTACGCCTCCCTGCTCAAGACATCGCTGCCCGAGGAATCCGAGCAGTTCGAGGCCGCCGACTACATCGAGCGGGCGGCAAAGCGCGCCGCCCACCTGACCCGCCAGCTTCTGGCCTATTCCCGCAAGGAAAACGCGTCGCTCCTCCGCCCGATCGACGTCCACCTGACCATCGGCGAAGCGGTCGAGATACTCTCCCGCGCCGAGAACAAGGACATCCGCATCCTGACGCGGCTCGGGGCGCGCCGGTCCGTGGTCAATGCCGATCCGACAGGGCTGATCCAGCTGCTGATCAACCTCGGCGTCAACGCCGGCGATGCGATGCCCGGGGACGGTCTTATAACGATCGAGACGGCAAACCGCGAGACCGCGGCGGGCGACGAGATCGAGGGGACCCGGATCCCCGCCGGCGAATGGCTTTCAATCCGGCTGACCGACACCGGAACGGGAATTCCTCCCGAAATCCGGCCCATGATTTTCGAGCCGTTCTTTACGACCAAGGGCGAGGGAAAGGGTACCGGGCTGGGCCTGTCGACCGCCTACACCTGCGCCAAGGCGCACAGCGGCTTCATCTTCCTCGAGAACGGACACGAAGGGGGCGCCTCGTTCCTGGTCCTGCTCCCCCTCTCGGGCAAGGACAGTTCGCAAGCCGATGCGCCATCCCCTGCCGCCGCCCGCAGCATGCCAAAGGGAACCGGCACCATCCTCGTGATCGACGACGAGGAAATTCCGAGGAGACTGGCGTGCGACATGCTGCGCGCCCTCGGCTACCAGGCGCTCAACGCGCCTTCGGGAGCCGTCGGGATCGAGTTGCTCCAGGACTCGCCGGAAAAGATCGACCTCGTGCTGCTCGACAAGATCATGCCCGGAATGGACGGAACCGAAACGCGCCGCCGCATCCGCGAGATCGATGCCGCCTTGCCGGTCGTGCTCTGTTCAGGCTACATCGACGACGTCGCCTCGAACCCCGGCGTCCTCAAGCAGTTCGACGCGTTCCTGCCGAAACCGTACAAGCTTGAGGAGCTGGCAAGGGCGATCGGCGGCGTGCTCGATATGCATGGAAGGACGGCTCCGAATGGCCTTGATTGAAATCGACGATTTCTACCCGTATTCCTTCAAGCCCGAGAACCGGTATGGGTACGACAAGCCGCCCCATGCGTTGCTTGACCGGATGTTTTCAAAAGGACTCGATGAATACCGGGCTCTGATCCGGGAGTTCGCCGGGAATGCCGATGCCCTTCGGAACATCCCCGGCCGGTCCGACGGGGCGGATCCGTTCATGCCCTGCTGGGACAACGGCTGGTTCCCCGCGATGGACGCGGTCGCGCTGTTCGGCCTGATCTCCTACCTCAAGCCTTCCCGGTACTTCGAGGTCGGTTCGGGAAATTCGACCAAGATCGCCGCGATGGCGAAGCGGCTGAACAGCCCTTCCACGCAGATTCTGTCCATCGACCCCGCCCCGAGGGCGGAGATCGAACCGCTTTGCGACTTCATCATCCGGGAGCCGCTGCAGAGCGTCCCCGCGGAGCTCATGGAGCGGTTGATGCCCGGAGACGTCCTCTTCGTCGACGGATCCCACCGGGTCCTTCAAAACTCGGACGTATCGGTTTTCTACATGGAGATCCTGCCCCTGCTGAAGCCGGGCGTCCTGATCGGGCAGCACGACATCGTGCTGCCCTGCGATTACCATCTCGATTGGGCGAAAAGGATGTACTCCGAGCAATACATGCTCGCTTCCGTCCTGCTGGCGGCCGAGGAGAAATTCGACATCATTTTTCCGACTTTCTATGTGTCCGAAATGCATCCGGAACTGCTGCGTCCGGTCCTCGACGCGATCTGGACGTCGCCGAACCTCCGGGGAATCCCGGCTTTCGGAAGCTCGTTCTGGATGATGAAAAAATAACCTTTCCGCCGGGCTAGTTCCCGCCGGCTCCTTTTTCCGCCTCGATCAGAGTCCGGAGTTCCTCTGCTCCCTCGTATCCAGGCGACACGAAGTCGAGCCGGTCCAGCAGTTCGACGGCGCGATCGATCCGGCCCTGCCTCCAGAGAACCCCGGCGGAGGTGAACAACATGTGTGAATCGGAGGGGTGACCTTCGAGGTGACGAGCGAGCGCTTTTTCCACTGTTTCGAAATTGCCGGATTCGGCCCCCGACCGAACGAGTTGATCCAGCGCGGTCCTGTTTTCCGGATCCAGCTCGAGCGCTCGCGAGAAGAGTTCGGCCGCCTCGTCCCGAAGCCCTTCCGCGGC
>JANXPS010000206.1 GCA_025357175.1 Deltaproteobacteria bacterium
AGGCTTAAAGCGCCCTTGCCTGCCATGTTTTTCGACACGCACGCCCACCTCGACATCCAGCCTCTGCTCGACGACGAAAACGACGTGGTGGCGCGCGCCCGTGCCGCAGGCGTCTCGCACCTCGTCACCGTCGGCATCGACGTCGCCAGCAGCGGCCGCGCGATCGAGATCGCCCACCGGCACGAAGGCGTCTACGCGGCCGTCGGCATCCACCCGCACGACGCCGGGTCGCTCTCGCCCGAAACACTCGTCGAACTCGACCGGCTCGCCTCGTGCGACAAGGTGGTCGCGATCGGCGAGACCGGCCTCGACTACTACCGCGACCGCTGCCCGCGTGACATCCAGCGCGCCGCGTTCCGCGAGCAGATCCGCCTGGCGCTACGGCGCGCTCTTCCGCTGATCGTCCACGACCGCGACTCCCACGAAGACGTCCTCTCCATCCTGCGCGAGGAGAACGCATCCGGGGTCGGCGGCATCCTCCACTGCTTTTCGGGCGACCTGGCGATGGCGCGCGAAGTGGTCGCGATGAACTTCCTCGTCTCGATCCCCGGCACGGTCACCTACAAGAACGCCGAGGCGCTCGTCGAAACGGTTCGCGGCCTCCCGCTCGAAAAGCTGCTGATCGAGACCGACTGCCCCTACCTCGCCCCGATTCCCCACCGCGGCAAAGGCAACGAACCCGCCTTCGTCCCGCTGGTCGCCGCGAAGATCGCCGAAATCAAGGGCGTGACCGTCGAGGACGTCGCGAGGGTGACCTCGCTCAACGCGAAGCGCCTGTTCCGGATTCCCGTCGACGAGGCGGTGCGCGTTTCCTACCGCATCCGGAATTCGCTATACCTGAACCTCACCAACCGGTGTACGAACGCCTGCGTCTTCTGCGCGAAACGGAACGATTTCCACGTCAAGGGGCACCTGCTGCAGCTGGCCGACGAGCCGACGGTGCAGGCGGTTCTCGACGAAGTCGGCGATCCGACCCGCTACGAAGAGATCGTGTTCTGCGGATTCGGCGAGCCGCTGCTGAGACTGGATGAGGTCAAGGAGATCGCGGGGGCGCTGAAACGGAAAGGGGCGACGATCCGGATCAACACAGACGGCCTTGCGTCGCTCGTCCACGGCCGCGACGTGCTGCCCGAGCTCGCGGGCCTCGTCGACGCGCTCTCGGTGTCGATGAACGCGGGCGACGCCGATACCTACGCAAAAATCTGCCCAAACCGCTACGGCCCGCCCTCGTTCCCCGCGCTGCTCGATTTCCTGCGTGAAGCGCCGAAGCACATTCCGTCGGTCACCGCGACCGCGGTGGCGCTGCCGGGACTCGACGCCGAAGCGACGCGTGCGTTGGCCGAGTCGATCGCGGGCGTGACGTTCCGGCTCCGTCCCTACAACGAAGTCGGCTAAACGACCGCTCCGCGCCGTCCGGCATGAACCCCCAAGACGACGGCGCCTCGACCGCCGCACGCCGCAAGACCCTCCTGGTCTGCCTTTCCCTTGGCCTCCTCACATTCCTCGCCTACGTTCCCCTGTTCTCAAATTCCTTCGTCAACTTCGACGACGGCCTGTACGTCACCGGGAACCGCGTCGTCCAGGCGGGCCTGACCCGGGAGGGAATCTCCTGGGCGTTCACCACGACCCACGCCGCCAACTGGCATCCGCTGACCTGGCTTTCCCACATGCTCGACGTCACCCTTTTCGGACTCTCCCCCGCCGGCCATCACCTGACGAGCCTCCTCTTCCATATCGCCAACACGCTGCTCCTGTTCCTGCTGTTCCGCAAGATGACGGGCGCCCTTTGGAAGAGCGCGCTGGTGGCGGCGCTTTTCGCCGTCCACCCGCTGCACGTCGAATCGGTGGCCTGGGTCGCGGAACGGAAAGATGTCCTGAGCGCCTTTTTCTGGATCCTGACGACGTGGGCGTACCTCCGCTTCCTCGAACGGAGGCGGCCGGGCCGCTACCTGTGGATCGTGTTTTTTTTCCTGGCGGGGCTTTTGTCCAAGCCGATGATCGTCACGCTTCCGTTCACCCTCCTGCTGCTGGACGCGTGGCCGCTGGGGCGGCTGGGGCGGCTGGGGCGCCGTGCGACACCGCTTCGTCTCCTGGTCACGGAAAAAGCGCCGCTATTCCTGCTTTCCGCCCTGTCCTGCGTCGCCACCTTCCTCGCCCAGCGGATGGGAGACGCGGTGGTCACGCTGGCCGACCTCCCTCTGGGATATCGCATCGCGAACGCACTTTCGTCCTACGCCTCGTACCTGGCGAAGATGATCGTTCCGGCGTCCCTCTCGGTGTTTTATCCCTATCCGGCCGGTTATGGCTCCATTCCGGAACTCGTCACGGCCGCGGGGCTGCTGCTTTTCCTGTCCGGCGGCGCGGTCCTGTTGCGGAAAAAATTCCCGTGGCTGCCGATCGGGTGGCTCTGGTTCCTGGGAACGCTGGTTCCGGTGATCGGCCTCGTCAAGGTCGGCCCGCATGCCATGGCGGACCGGTACACGTACATTCCGCTGATCGGACCGTTCATGATCTTTGCCTGGAGAACGGGGGAAATCGCCGATCGATGGGGAGTCCGAAGGGTCGTATCGGCCTCCGCGGCGGGAATCCTCCTCCTGGCGCTGACGGCTGCGACCGCGCGGCAGGCGGGTTACTGGCACGACGGCGCCACTCTTTTCGGCCACGCCGCGGATGTTACGAAGAACAACTGGGTGGCGCAGATCAATCTCGGGGAGGCGCTTGCGGGGCAGGGCCGGCCCGGGGAAGCAATTCCCCATTACCGGGAAGCGATCAGGATCGAACCGGGTTCCGCCATCGCATGGAACGACATGGGGCAGGCCTTCAAGGAGCTGGGAAACGCCGAAACGGCGATCGATCATTATCGGGAGGCGCTCCGCATCGATCCGGAATACGCCATGGCGCTGTACAACCTGGCGGCGGCGTGCGACGGGCTCGGACGACACGAGGAAGCCATCCGGCATTACCGGGAGGCGATCCGGATCCGGCCGGATTATGCCGACGCCGTAAACGGACTTGGAGTGGCGCTGGCGCAATCGGACCGCGTCGCGGAAGCCGAGGCGAGTTTTCGCAAGGCGCTCGCGCTGGACCCGCACATGGAAGAAGCGCAACGGAACCTGGCCAGGATCCTCTCGATGCAGCGGAACGATTCGGGACATCAACCAGCCGGCGGCACCCTTGAACGCATCCCGCCACGTGGCGGTTGAACGGGCGGTACGGTAAAGCGTGATAAAATCCACCCATGAAGCCCGGAATCGTTGCCACCGCTGCCGTCGTGTTCCTTGTATCGTTCGGGGGAGGCTTTCTCGCCGGAAACCGTTCGTTCCTGTCGAAGGGAAACACGACCTTCCACGACATCCGCATCAACCACATCCGGGATTTCCTGGCGCTCATCGATCCGAATGACCGGGCGATCCGCTCGCTGGCGGCGCAGCTCGGGACGCCGGAGGCCGCCTACGCCTTCGTCCGGGACCGGATTCGATTCGTTCCAAACTCCCGCAACGTCTCCTCTGCGGCCGTCCTCGGGGACGGTGAAGGAAGCTGCGTGGGGAAGGCGGCCCTTCTCTGCAGCCTCTACCGCGCGATGGACCTCCCGCCCACCGCGGTCCGGATCGTCACCGGAGAGGTCGTCGCGTCCGGTTCACGGTCCGACCACGCATGGGTCGACCTGGAATACCATGGCGCCTGTATCCAGCAGGACGTCTCCGGGATGCTCGGAAGCTTCGATTTCGCGCAGTTTCCAGACAGGGAGTACAGCCGGGCATTCGTGGTGGACGAGGATTTCTGCTTCAACGACAAGACGTTCGCGGTCGTTTCCCAGCTGAACCTCCTGCGGGGAAATCCCCTGGAAGGTGTCCACGGAGCCCCGCAATAGCATCCGCTATCCGCCTGAGCCATCGAGGCGGCGGAAGCAGGTCGCCAGGTGGTCGTTCACCATTCCCGTCGCCTGCATGAAGGCATAGCAGATCGTCGGCCCCACGAAGGTGAAGCCGCGGCGCAGAAGTTCCCGGCTCATCGCACGCGAGGCGTCGGTCTGCGCGGGGATTTCGGACATCTCGCGCCAGCGGTTGTCGACGGGCTCCCCGCCGACGAAATCCCACAGGAACCCCGACAGCGATCCCTTTTCCTCGACCAGCTTCAGGACGGCCCGCGCGTTGCGGATCGCGCCATGGACCTTGAGCCGGTTGCGGACGATGCCGGGATCGGCCAGCAGCCGGGCCGCGTCGGCATCGGTGAAGCGGGCCACTTCCGCGACGGCGAAACCGGCGTACAGCCGCCGGTAGGCTTCCCGCTTTCGCAGGATCGTCGACCACGAAAGCCCGGCCTGGGCCCCTTCGAGAACCAGGAACTCGAACAGCGCCCGGTCGTCGCGCTGCGGCGTCCCCCACTCCTCGTCGTGGTACCGGATCATCAGCGGATCTACGTCCGCCCAGGGGCACCGGATCGTGGTCATTTCATTTGCCCGGCTTACTTCTGGAACTGCCCGGAAAACAGGTAGCGCTCGAACATCCGCTGGTAGTCGGTCCAGCGGGCGCCCTCGCGAAGCTCTTCCATCGCATCGGTGAAGGCGGCGGCCTTCGCGTCCATGTTCTCGACGAAGTGGAGCAGGATCGCCTCGAGCGTCTTGGGCCGCTTGGGGGAACCGTATTCGAGCTCGCCGTGGTGCGAAAGGATCATGTGCTTGAGCAGCGTCCGCTTCTCGTCGGGAAATCCGGGGAGCGCGTCGCACTGGCGGGATACCCACTCGGCCCCCATGTAAAGGTGTCCCAGCAGCCGCCCTTCGTCGGTGTAGTCGAACGCGCCGGCATAGGAAAGTTCCTCGACCTTGCCGATGTCGTGGAGCAGCGCGCCCGCGACGAGCAGATCTCCGTTCAGTCCTTCATAGTGCCCCGCGAGGAATGCGCAGATCGTGGCAGCCGACACGGTGTGCTCCATCAGCCCGCCGATGTAGTCGTGGTGCATGGTCTTGCCGCCCGGCGCCTGCCGGAAGCGGCGTGCCATGTCGGTCTCTGGGGGATCGGGAAAGACGGCGCGGAGGAGCCTCGACAGGTCCGGGTCCGTGACGCCGGCGACCAGCCCCTGCAGCTTCGCCCAGAGCGGTTCGATCCCCTGGCGCGTCACCGGCATGAATTCGCCCAAGTCGACGTTTTCTAGCTCGGCCTTGCGGACGTCGTTCACCTTGACCTGGATGCGCCCCTGGTAGACGATCGCCATGCCCGACGCCTCGACGATGTCGTCGCGTTCGAACCGCTTCGAAAGTTCTTCGGCGCGATCCCACACCCGGCATTCGAGCTGCCCGGTCCGGTCGCGAAGCGTGAGGCTCAGGTACTGCTTCCCGGTGTTGCTCGCAAGCAGCGCCTTGTTGCCCACGAGGAAGAGCTCCTTGACGTATTCGCCTTCCTTGATGTCCTTTACGTACTTCTCCTTCGTCGCCATCGTCCGTATGCCCCTTGTCCGTCGATTTATTTTGTAAGTGTTTCGAGAATGCGAAGCGCCGCCCGGATGCCGTCGACGGCCGAGGAAACGATGCCGCCCGCGTGGCCGGCCCCCTCCCCGACGGGATAGAGTCCCCTGACGGTAACCGACTCGTAATTGTCACGCGAAAGCTGGACCGGCGACGAGGTGCGCGATTCGACCGCGTAGAGCGTAGCCCCTTCCGTTGCGAAGCCTCGCATCGTCTGGCCGAACCGTCGCAGCCCCGCGCGAAGATCGTCTTCGACGGCGGCGGGGAGAATCCCGCGGAGGTCCGAAGGCACGACCGCGGCCGCGAGGGCGCCGCTCCGGGTGAGCGGAATGTCCCGGCCGGAGGTGAATGCCATCAGGTTGGCCGCCGGAATGCCATACCCGCCGCCCCCCGCCCGGAATGCGGCCTGCTCGATCCGCTCCTGGAACGCGAGGCCGGCCAGGACACCGCCCTCCCCGCCGAAGTCGCCGGCATCGACTGCCGCGACGATCCCGCTGTTGGCGAAGCCCGAATCGCGCCGGTTGGCGCTCATCCCGTTGATCGGGAGCCCGCCGGCTTCCGATGAGGACGTGATCACGCGGCCCCCGGGACACATGCAGAACGAATAGATGCTTCTCCCGGACGGCGCCCTGGCCGCCAGCCGGTAGTCCGCCGGAGGAAGCGCTTCGTGCCCGGCCATTTCGCCGTACTGTATCCGGTCGATCAGCGGCTGCTTGTGCTCGACTCGGAATCCGACCGCGAACGGCTTGGCCGACATCGCGACGCCGCGGGCGTGCAACATCCGAAGCGTGTCGCGAGCGGAGTGTCCCGCCGCGAACACCAGCGACTCGCACGGAATCTCCTCGCCGGATGCGAGGCGGACCGCCCGCACCCGGCCGTCCGTCACCACCAGGTCGTCCACCCGGGCGGAGAAGCGAATTTCCCCGCCCAGCTCGGACAGTTCGGCGCGCATCTTCCCGCAGAACCGGAGCAGGCGGTCGCTGCCGACGTGCGGCTTGGCCTCGATCGACAGGCCGGGCAGGTCCGCGAATTCCTCGAACATCGAGACGACGTGCCCGACCAGGGGATCGCCGATCCGGGTGGTGAGCTTGCCGTCCGAAAAGGTGCCCGCGCCGCCTTCGCCGAACTGGACGTTGCTCTCGGGATCGAAGGCTCCCGAAGCCCAGAAGGCGCTGACGTCGCGCTGGCGCTGTCCCGCCGGACGCCCCCGCTCGAGCAGCAGCGGCCTCGCTCCGAAACGTGCGAGCGTCAGCGCCGCGAAAAGGCCTGCGGGGCCGGCGCCCACGACCACCGGCCGAACTTGCGGCGGCGCCACCGCTCCCCGTTCGAACGGATCGGGTTCGGGGGAAAACAGGCGGGCCTGGGGAACCCTCGCGCACACCCGCGCCTCCAGTTCCTCCGACGAAAGCTGGCACTCGACCGCGTAGACCAGGCGGACGTTTCCCGAGCCGCGGGCGTCGAGACCGCGGCGCACGATGGAAAACCGGATCATCTCGACCGTGGGAACGCCTATAATCGTTAAAAAGCGCGAACCGAGTTCCCGTTCCGAAAAATCCAGCGGTACCCGGATGTCAGACATGCGAATAGCCAAGTGGTACTACCTCCCGATGGTCGTTCTGTTCGCCGCGCTCCCCATGACGGGCTGCCGGCAAATGATCAAAGAGGCGTTCAAGACGCCGAAAGTCGAACTGCTCGAAGTCGAGCTCGATTCGAATCCCTCGAAAGACGCCAGGACGCCGTGGCGATTCGTACTGACGATGACGGTCGACAACCCGAACCCTTACCCCCTGAGCGTGAGCCGCTTCGTCTACACGGGCATGATCGGCGGAGAGGTGGTCGCCGAGGGGGAGCAGGCCGACGAAACCCGCATCGCGGCGTCGGGCGTGACGACCGTCAGGGTGCCCATCACGTTGAAACCGGGCGCATTCGAGACCGCGGCCCGGCAGGTGATCACGAAAAAATCGCTCTCTTGGGAAATCAACGGCGCGATCGGCCTGCAGACGCACTTGATGGGCGTCGTGCGGATCCCCTTCTCGAAAAGCGGCAACTACGACATGTTCTATATCCTCAAGCGGATGGGAATCGGCCTCAATTGACCTTCTCATCATTATAAGGGTATAATCCCGTCTTTTGACGGTCCAATATCCAATCCGAGAGGGAGCAGCATGTCTCTTAAAATTGCAATCAACGGTTTCGGACGTATCGGACGCAATCTTTTCCGCGCGGCTTGCACCGACGCATCGATCGAAATCGTCGCCATCAACGACCTGACCGACGCGAAGACGCTGGCGCACCTGCTGAAATACGATTCGGTCCACGGCCGCTTCGAAGGCACGGTCGCCGCAGCCGACGGCGCGATCGTCGTCAACGGGAAAACGGTCAAGGTGTTCGCGGTCAAGGATCCGGCCGAACTGCCCTGGGCCTCCCTGGGCGTCGACGTCGTCATCGAGTCGACCGGCAAGTTCGTCGACCGCGCGGGCGCCGGCAAGCACATCGCGGCGGGCGCAAAGCGGGTCATCATCTCCGCTCCGGCCAAAGACCCCGACGCCACCTTCGTCATGGGCGTCAACGAGAAATCGTTCGACCCCGCGAAGCACTTCATCATCTCCAATGCCTCGTGCACGACCAACTGCCTCGCGCCGGTGGCCAAGGTGCTTCTCGACAGCTTCGGCATCGAAAAGGGTCTGATGACCACGATCCACTCCTACACCAACGACCAGGTCATCCTCGACTTCCCGCACAAGGACCTGCGTCGCGCGCGCGCGGCGGCGCTGTCGATGATCCCGACCACCACCGGAGCCGCCAAGGCCGTGTCGCTCGTACTCCCGGAGCTCAAGGGCAAGCTCGACGGCGGCGCCGTCCGCGTCCCGACCGCCAACGTCTCGCTGGTCGACCTTACCGTCGAACTTTCGAAGGACGCTACCGCCGAAGCGGTCAACGCGGCGATGAAGGCAGCGGCCGAGGGGCCGCTCAAGGGCATCCTCGCGTATGTCGACGAAGAGCTCGTTTCGTGCGACTTCAACCACACCTCCGTATCCTCCTCATTCGACGCGCCCTCCACCAAGGTGATCGGCGGCCGGCTGCTCAAGGTGCTTTCCTGGTACGACAACGAGTGGGGCTACTCCTGCCGCCTGCTCGACCTGGCGAAATACACGGCCTCGGCGAAGTAGCGAATCCTTGCGCACGCCGCTGATCGCAGGCAACTGGAAGATGTACAAGACCGCGGCCGAGGCCACGGCCTTCGTCCGCGCTTTTCTTCCCATGGTCGCCGGCGTCGCCGACGTCGAGATCGTGCTGGCACCGGCGTTCACTTCGCTCGGAACGGTCGCGATGCTGACCGCCGGCTCCCGCATCGCCGTCGCCGCACAGAACGTCCATTTCGAAACCGAGGGGGCGTTCACCGGCGAGGTTTCCGCAAGGATGCTGCGCGAAGCCGGCGTCACCCACGCGATCGTCGGACACTCCGAACGGCGCCAGTACTTCGCCGAAACCGACGCGTCGGTCAACCTCAAGGTCAAGGCGGCGCTCGCGGGCGGCCTGACCCCCATCCTGTGCCTCGGCGAAACGCTCGCCGAGCGCGAGGCGGATCAAACGTTCACGGTCGTCGAACGACAGCTTCGCGGCGGGTTGGCCGGCATCCCGGCAACCGACGCCGGGCTCCTCGTCATCGCCTACGAACCGGTCTGGGCGATCGGCACCGGCCGCACCGCCACGCCCGAACAGGCCCAGGAAGTCCACGCCCTGCTCCGTGCCCTGCTCGGGGCATTCTGGCATGACGACGCGGCCGCTGCGTCAGTACGCATCCTTTACGGGGGTTCGGTCAACCCGGGCAACGTCAAGTCGCTCATGTCCCAGCCCGACATCGACGGCGGCCTTGTCGGCGGCGCCAGTCTCAAGCCCGATTCGTTCGCAGAAATCGTGAAGTTCAGATAACGGAGGATTCGCCAAGCATGCCTGCCTTCTTCTATCCGATCATCGTCACCCTGCACGTCATCGTATCGATCGCCATGATCCTGATCATCCTTCTCCAGACCGGCAAAGGAGCCGACATGGGAGCGGTCTTCGGAGGCGGCAGCTCGAACACGCTGTTCGGCTCCAGCGGTCCCACGAGCTTCCTGAGCAAGCTGACCGCGGGCGCGGCGATCATATTCATGTGCACCTCGCTCTTCCTCGCTTATTTCGCGGGCAACCGGCCCGCGAGCAGCATCATGAAGGGCAGCGCGCCGATGCGGCAGCAGATGCCCCCCGCGGGCATGCCGGGCGGAATGCCTCCCGGCCCCGGCGGAATGCCTCCGGGCGCGGGCGGCCAGCAGGGCGCCCCGGTTCCCCAGGCGCCGGCTCCGGCGCCCCCGGCGAAGTAACACCGATCCATACCGTGCACATCGCGGGCGGCCTGCGCATTCGACGCAGGCCGCCCTTTTTTCTCTCGCCCGACCGCCGCCTGGACAGACCATGACGATCCGAAAATACACGCTGCACCCGGTCGCCGAACCTGGAACCGGCATCGACTACCCGAAGGCGCTCAACGAGCGTCAGCTCGAAGCCGTCATGCACGGCGACGGTCCTCTCCTGATCGTCGCCGGTGCCGGGACCGGAAAAACCCGCACCCTCATCTACCGTGTCGCGCATCTCGTCGAGCAGGGGGTTCCCCCCGCATCGATCCTGCTGCTGACCTTCACGCGCCGCTCGGCCTCCGAGATGCTCCAGCGCGCCTCGGTGCTGCTCGACCGGCGATGCGAGAAGGTTTCGGGCGGCACATTCCATTCCTTCGCCAACCTGGTCCTGCGGCGGCACGCCTCCGCCATCGGATTCGGCGAGAACTTCACGATCCTCGACCGCGCCGACTCCGAAGAACTTGTCGGGCTCATGCGGCACGAAATCGACGTCGCCCACAAGACGCTGCGCTTCCCCAGGAAGGAAACGCTGGCCGACCTGTTCAGCCGCGCCGCCAATCGCGAAGAGACCGTAGCCGAGATCGTGACGCGCGACGCCCCCCACTTTCTCTACTGCGTCGACGACATCGTCCGGATATCCGGGCTCTACCGGGAAGCCAAGCGCGACCGGAACCTGATGGACTACGACGACCTCCTGCTGCACATGGCGACGCTGCTTCGAGAGCACGCCGGAATCCGCCGCCTGCTGTCCGAAAGCTACCGCCACATCCTGGTGGACGAGTACCAGGACACCAACCGGGTCCAGGCCGAGATCCTGCGCCTCATGGCCGACGCGCACGACAACCTCACCGTGGTCGGGGACGACGCGCAGTCGATCTATTCGTTCCGGGGAGCCCGGTTCCGCAACATCATGGATTTCACCTGCGACTTTCCGAACGCGCACACGGTCTGGCTCGAGGAAAACTACCGGAGCCGGCAGCCGATCCTCGACGTCACCAACGAAGTCATCGCCCGCGCCGCCGAGAAATTCCCGAAAAAACTCTTCTCGAAGCGCGGCGGCGAAGACAGGCCGGCGCTCGTCTCGGCCCCGAACGAACGCACCCAGTCGCTTTTCGTCGCCGACCGGATCGTGGAACTTGCCGAGGAACAGGGACTCGCGCTGTCCGAGATCGCCGTGCTCTTTCGCGCCGCCTACCTGTCGTTCGACCTGGAAGTGGAGCTCGAGAAGCGGCACATCCCTTACCGCAAGTTCGGCGGCTTCAAGTTCCTCGAGACCGCCCATGTCAAGGACGTCGTCGCCCACCTGCGAACCGTCGACAACCCGCGCGATTCGCTCAGCCTGTCGCGCATCCTGTCGCTCTTGCCGGGGGTCGGAAAAAAGCGAAGCGCAGACCTTGCCCGCAAGGCGTTCGAACTGGCGTCGCTCGGGCCGGTGATCGACGCCCTGGCGGGGATGAAGAAGTCGGACGAGGCGGGACGGCTGGCCGCCCTCCTGTCGGGGCTGACCCGGGATCACGGGCTTGCGGTGACGGAAATGATGGCGCGGGTGCTGGCGCATTACCGGCCGATCCTCGAGGCGCGGTTCGACGACTTTCCGCGCCGGCTCAAGGATCTCGAACACATGGAATCGCTCTGCGCCCGGCACGGGACGTTGCCCGAATTTCTCGCAGAGATCACGCTCGAGCCGCCGACGGCGTCGGTCGGCGACATGGTCGCGCCCGACACCGAAGAGGATTACCTGACGCTGTCGACGATCCATTCGGCCAAGGGGCTCGAGTGGAAGGCGGTGTTCATCATCTGGGCGCTTGACGGGAAACTGCCCTCTTTGCGGGCGGCGGACCGGGAGGACGAAATGGAGGAGGAGCGACGGCTGTTCTACGTGGCGGCGACGCGAGCCAAGGACATCCTGGCGATCACGTACCCCGTGAACATCTTCGAGCGGGCGACGGGCACGGTCCTGTCGACGCCTTCGCGTTTCGCGGACGAAATACCCGCGCGGCTGCTGCCCCGCTACGCCCTGATCGATTAGTCCGGATCAGCCGCGGCTCTGGGGATCCTTCCTGGCGTCAAGCGGGCGGCCGCACCAGGAACAGTAAGGGGAATCGGCGGATACGTACCGGAGGCAATTGGGGCACTGCCGATCCGAGGACTCGGGCTTCCGGCTCTCCTCCTCGGCTTCATTCATCGAATCCTCGTCATACATCCAGTCGTCGCGTCCCATGCCCACTCGATTCCGGGGACCGTATCAAGCGGCCCGCCTCAGCGTTCATCGTATCATGCCGACTCAGCGGAACAATCTTTCGACCTGGTTCCGGTCGACGTAGATCCGTCCCGGTGTGCCGAACGCGGCCTGAACCCGATCGGCCTCGTCGATGTTGAACATTCGCAGGCCGGCGTCCGCGGATCCGACGAACAGCTTGCGTCCGTCCGCCCCGAAAGCCAGCGCCCGGATCGGACTCCCGATCGTCGCCGACCAGATCGCCTGCCCGCCGACCGCCGAAAAAACCTTCGCCGTGTATCCGGCGCCGCCGCTCGCAAGCAGACGTCCCGCGGGATCGAAGCGGAGCGAACGGACCTCTCCCTCGGTCGTCGCGCTCCAGCTCTCGGTACCGTCCGTTTCCGACAGGACCAGCAACCGGTTTCCCGATCCTCCCACCGCGACCAGCCCCCCGGCGGGGCTTGAAGCGACGGCGTAGACCGGCCACTCGGTGGTTTTCCTCCAGACAATCCGGTCGCTGCCCAGATTCCAGAGAAGGACGCGCTGACCCTCGCCTCCGACGACGATCCCCTTGCCGCCCCTGGTGAAGTCGATCGAACGAACCGGCATCTCCGCAGGGACCTTGAATTTCTCTTCGCCCGTTTCGGCGTTGAACACCTTGAGATATCCGGCGTCGTCGCCCGTGGCGACGTGGCGCCCGTCCGGGCTGTACGCCACGGACATGATCATCCCCTTGCCCCGCACATTCCAGATTTCCTTCCCGTCGACCGAACTGCGGATGCGCAAGGTGGAATCCGCACCGCCGGTGGCAAACGTGGACCCGTTCGGCGCATAGGCCATGGACATCGCCATTTCCGCCTTCTCCAGGCGGAACAGGGGGTTGCCGCTTTCGGCATCCCGGGAGGCGATCACGCTGTCTGCGCCCGCCGAGATCACCTGGGATCCGTCGGGCCTGAACGCGACGGCCGTGATCCAGGAATCGTGGGTCGCCTGCCATGCCAACCGGGGCCCCGGCGGCGTGACGTAGAGTTCCTGGACATCGGTATCCCACCGTCGCTCGACCGATAGAAGCGTCACTTCCCCAAGCTCGTTGACCCGGAACGTGGCGGGAAGCTTCGGCGGGAACTTGATCTCGAACAGTTTTCGTTCCCGGTCGGGGATGTGCAAGGTGACCGAGAGGCCGGACGGCCAGCCGAAGCCGAGCAGCAGCGGGAACAGCTTCCGCTCGTTGTCGTAGGGGCCCAGCTTGACCGGGAGGAACTCGGAAAACACGGTACCCGGGATGCGCTCCCTTTCGGCCGCCAGCCACTCCTTGCGTTCGGACCGCATCCGGGCCTTCACGTCGGAAGTCGCCATCCGTACCTTCATCTGTCGTTCCTTGAACGCCTCCGGCGTCTCGGACGGTACCTGCTGCGCTTTCCTCGAGAGGCCCGGATTGCTTCGGTCGAATTCGACCTGCCAGTTTTTTTCGACCCAGGGCTCGACCTGTTCGGCCTGCTCCCGCAGGAATACGAGACGCTGGCGTGCGTCCTCGACTCCGATAAGAGGCGGCATCTGCGGGTCCTTGCCGGCCACGGGCGAGGAGGCAAGCATGAGGATGAGGACGAACACGGATATTCCCTTGCGGGTGACGAATCGCAGCATGGCCTCCGGCCCCTGGAAAGGGGAATGCGTGGAATAGTCCTTACATTTTACCTGATCCTTCGATTCTTTCGAATCCTTCTGCGGGCAAACGGCACCTAATGGGCGAAAGTGGTCGATATTTTGAAAGGGCGGAAGACAGCCGTATAGGGTTTTCCGGCGCAAGGAGGGAAACGCGATGAAAGCCAGGACGGCTGTAATGTTAGCGTTGCTGATGTCGGTATTATTCAGTCATTACGTCTGGGCCGCGGACACGCTTCAGGACGTCAAGAAACGAGGCGTACTGATCGTCGGCGTCCGGGACGACACACCGCCGTTCGGCTTCATCGACCGGGATACGGGCGAGACCGTCGGAGTGGACGTCGATCTTGCCGCAGCCGTCGCGAAGAGGCTGGACGTCAAGTTGCGGCTCAAGACGGTGACGGCGGCCGGCTGGATTCCCGACCTGTTGTCGGGGCAGGTCGACCTTGTCGCTGCGACGGTCAGCCGCAACCAGGACCGGGACAAGCTGGTGGATTTCAGTCTCCCCTATTTCAATACGAGCCAGAGAGTCCTCGCGAAGAAGGGAACGATCACGGGGATCGAGTCGCTCGGAGGCAAAAAGATCGGGACTGCCAAGGGATCTCCGGCCGAGAAGGAAATCCTGAAACAGGCTCCGACGGCCGCGTGTTATTTCTACAGCGATTCCCGGAAGGCGGTCGAGGCGCTCAAGAAGGGTGAAGTCGACGCGCTTTCGGCCTCCGGAACCAATCTTTACGGGTGCCTCTCGGCCCTTCCCAAGGGCGAGTACGAGATCGCCGAGGGGGTCAAGCTTTCCGAAGAGCAGTTCCGGATGGGGGTCAGGAAAGGCAACCCGCAATTCCTCGATGCGGTCAACGCCACGCTCGTGGACTTGAACGACAGCGGCAAGGGCCGCGCCATCCTGGCAAAGTGGTTCGAGGGCAAGGGCAACGAGCGGGGGCCGTCGGCTGCGGCCAGTTCCGTGCAGGCGGCGGGGTTGGTGACCCGCGTCACTTCGACCGAAGGACGGTTCCTTGTCCTTCCGATCACCGGGATCTTCCGGCCGTCCGCCGATGTCACGATCCTCGACCCGCTCGGCAATCCGGTCGGCGAAGGGAAAGTGACGAGCATCTACGATGAAGAGACCTACATCGACGCCGGCACCGTCGAAAACGGGCTCATCCGCCCCGGATTCGTGGTATCGCAGAACCTGTCCAACGAAGCAGCAAAGAAGTTGATCGCCACCAACAAGGAAACGATCGAAAAGGTCCGGTCCGACGCGAAATCGGAGGAGGCGCGGATCAAGCAGGAGGAAGGCGCCGAGTTCCAGCAGGCCAAGAAGGAACGTGACAAGTTCCAGGAAGACATGACGAAGACCCGGCTGATGCTGGACTACCAGTATTCGGATCAGTACTACGGTTATTACGGATTCCCGTTCCGGTAAAAAACGCGGTATCGGCGCCCGGCGTGAAGGGATAGAATCATCGGATGTTCCCCCGCCGGGCGCTGTTTTTTATCCTCTGCATCTCCCTGACCGCGGCTTTCGAGTTGGCCGCGCTCGCAAGTCATTTCCCGTCGTACGCTTCCCACCCCAACCGTTCGCTCCGCGCAGTCATGGACACAGGAAAAGTGGAGGATCGATGATGACCTGGCACAGGATTCCGGCATTGCTGTTGCTGCTGGCGGCAGCGATGGTCCCGGCATGCGGCGGCGGAGGCGACCCCGCGCCCGCCGCTCCCGCTACGCAGAACGTTGCGACGCAGGGAGTCGGCACCGTGACCACGGACGGCGCCACCCTGTACGGCGTCGTCAACCCGGACGGCCGGCCGACGACCGCCTGGTTCGAGTACGGGACCGATCCGGCGCTGACAGGAGCAGCCAGGACGGCCAGCGTCCCGATTTCCGCCGGAAATGCGCCGGTTCCCGTTTCGGCAACCGTCGCCGGCCTTCCTCCCGGTTCGACCTGGTATTACCGACTCGTCGCGTCGAATAGCGCCGGGACGGGCACGGGCGCCGTCGACTATTTCGGGACCGATACCGTCGACACGAGCGCGCTCGTGGTGAACTGCGCGGCCGACCTGGCGGAACCACCGCCCGGGAAAATGACGCTCAGGGCCGCGATCGCCCGACTCGATCCCGACGGGATCATCACCTTCGCGCCCGGCCTCGACGGCGCCACGATTCCGCTTACGATCGTTCAGGACAACCACTCGATCCTGCCCGGCGAAACCTTCATCGGCATGGCATTCCAGGGATACGCAGATCGCGATTACGGGAAATCGGCGCTGTACACCGACAAGGGGCTGACGATCGACGCCTCGGGACTGGCGAACGGGATCACGATCCGCTGGGCGGGCAGAGAGGCCGCGCATGCCCGCGTGCTCGCGGTTCGGGGCAACCTGACCATGAGAAACGTGACCATCCGGGACGGCTATTCGAACAGCGAACCGATCACGCCGCCGGATCCGGCCCTCGACAACCAGCCTTATACATTGGCGTGCGGGGGCGGGCTGGCGGTCTGGGGCGTCACGAACCTGGAATATTGCAAACTGGCAGGAAACAGGACTTCGGGCGACCTGAATTCAAGCCGCGATCGCGGCTCCTTCGGCGGCGGTCTCTTCACCGACACGGCACTTCTCGGCAACTGCATCATCGGCGGCAATTCGGCCACCGGCTACGGGGCGGCAGGCGGCGGAATCTACTCCGTCGGCGGCGTGCAAACCGGGCAGGAGTCGGTCCTTTCCAACTGCGCGATCAGCGGCAACCGGGCCACCGGCCACATGGCCTACGGGGGCGGCGTATTCAGCGACGGCGGCGGGCCGGGCAACTTGATGGCGCTCCAGATGACGAACTGCACCATCGCCCGCAACGTGGTCGAGAACCACCCGGGTGCC
>JANXPS010000229.1 GCA_025357175.1 Deltaproteobacteria bacterium
CCTCACCGCTCGGCAAGACGCTGACATTCAAGGGGGGCACATCCCTGTCCAAGGTGTACCGCATCATTGACCGATTTTCCGAAGATGTCGATCTGACCTACGACATCCGGGAGTTGGTGCCCGATTTGCTGAAGGACGGCAATCCGATCCCCGTATCGAGCAGCCAGGAAAAGAAAATAACCGGTATGGTACGCGACCGCCTGCCGGAATGGATCAGGAGCCAGGTCCTGCCTGTAATCCAAGCGACCTTGACCGCCTCGGGGTTACAAGCGTCGCTGACGATTGTCGGCAAGGAAAACGAAAAACTGATGGTCGAATACTCTGCCCTGAAGACAGGGACGGGCTACGCGGCGACCAGCATCCAACTCGAGTTCGGCGCTCGCGCCACGGGTGAACCTCATCAGGAACATCCCGTGGTGTGTGATATCGCATCGGTTATCGAGGACGTGCAATTTCCGACGGCCCGACCTCTGGTCATGGCTGCCGAGCGGACGTTCTGGGAAAAGGCAACCGCCGCTCATGTTTACTGCCTGCAGGGGCGGTTGCGGGGTGAACGCTATTCCCGGCACTGGTATGACCTGGTCGCGATTTCAAAGAGCACCCACTTCGAGTCGGCGGTACGTGACTTGGCGCTGGCGCAACAAGTCGCCGGGCACAAGTCGATGTTCTTTGCCGAAAAGGATGCCCAAGGTGGGAAGATCGACTATTTCCAGGCGGTCGCCGGAGCGATCCGACTGGTACCGACCGGTGAACCTTTGATTGCGCTGGAGCGGGACTACGCGGCCATGCTGGAAGATGGGTTGCTGGCGCTGGATCAGCCAGGGTTTGCGGAAATCATGGAAAGTTGCCGTGTGATGGAGGCACGGATCAATATTCGAAATCGGAAGACATGAGACCGTTTGGTCTTAGCCGGAGGAATTGCTGCGGAAGAATTTTTCGGAACACTCACAAGAAACCCCCTTGGATACAGACCCGTTAAGAGTCGATCCAAGGGGGTTTTCAACAAATCATGTTGACGGCTTGCCCGAAAGGGGAGCCGCCCCTTTTTTTATGTGGACGTTTCCGTGATGACGGCGATCATGGCCCGCGGGCCGTGGGCGCCCAGCGTGAGCGTCTGCTCGATGTCGCCGGTGCGGCTGGGGCCGGTGATGAACGAGATCGTGCGGGGCGGGTCGGCGGCAAGCGCCGCCAGGACGTCTTCCATCCGGTCGACCAGGATTCCGGGCCGGACGATGGCGACGTGGACATCCGTGACGAGTCCGGGCAGCAGCGTCCGTCCGCTGCGCCCGGTCGAAACCACCGTCCCGCTTTCCGCGATCGCGAACTCGGAAGACTGGATGCCGGCTGTAACCGGCGAATTCCCGTGGAGCAGTTCCGAGGTCGATGCCAGCCGGAAGGGGCCCATCGGCATCAGCGCATCGGCCAGTTCTCGCGCGGCCGTGTCGCCCTCGGGCACGAGCAGGGCGGTCACGCCTTCGCTTCGCAATCCCTCGCACAACGCGGGCAGAACCGAATAGAGGTTGCCGGCCACCACGGTCCCCGCGGCGGAGCGGAGCGCTTCGGAAAACCGGTCGATCCGCTTCTCGATGGATTCCGGGGGACCGGGAGCGCTTGCCCGCGGATCCGGCCTGTGTGCGGTTTCCCCGTGTCCGTGCAGCGCGGCGTGGACCCGCCGGATCAGGTCGTCCCGGTTTCCTAGCGGTTCCATGGCAAAACGCCCCTTTTCGATTTCCAGACCTTGCGGAAAGGTCGGACGGCGGGCGCCGGAAAATCGCGGCGATCGGTCCAGCCCGACAGCCGGAACGGCAGCCACGGGATTTTGCCGTCCTTGAACAGCAGCTGCGAGAATACGCCGCCGATCCGCTCGAGCGCTTCGAGGATGCCCGCCCGCCCCATGATCGCCGCGAATCCCTTCATGCCGAGTACTTCGGCCGGCGTCCGGTGTCCCTGTGCCCGCGCGTCGGCGCGCAACTCGAGCAGCAGGTCGGGCAGCGGGATCTTGACCGGGCATACGTCGGCGCAGGCGCCGCAAAGGCTGCTGGCGTCGGGGAGGGCGGATGCTTCGCGCAGCCCCAGCAGCAACGGCGAGAGCACCGAGCCCATCGGGCCCGGATAGACCCAGCCGTAAGCGTGGCCGCCGATGGTCTGGTAGACCGGGCAGATGTTGAGGCAGGCGCCGCACCGGATGCACTTGAGCATCTCGCGGTATTTCCCTTTGAGGATGGCGCTTCGGCCGTTGTCGACGAGCAGGATGTGCAGCTTCGAGGGTCCTTCGACATCGCCGGGTCGCCGTACGCCGGTCAGCACAGAGACGTAGGACGAGATCGGCTGCCCCGTGGCGCTGCGGGTCAAAAGGCGGAGCATCGGTGGCAGGTCGGACATCAGCGGGATCACCTTTTCGATCGACGCGACGACCATGTGGACGCGCGGCAGCGTCGTCGCCATCCGGGCGTTGGCCTCGTTGGAGACGATCGCGATCGAACCCGTTTCGGCGATCAGGAAGTTGGCGCCGCTGATGCCCATGCCGGCCGAAAGGAACTTTTCGCGAAGCCGCCTGCGGGCGATCGCCACGAGTTCCGGAATCTCCTCGGTATACGGTTCACCGAGTTTGTCGGCGAACAGCCGCGCGACCTCCTCCCGGGTCTTGTGGACGGCCGGCGCGATCAGGTGGGAGGGCGGTTCGCCCGCGAGCTGGATGATGTACTCGCCAAGGTCGGATTCGACCACCTCGACGCCGGCGGCTTCGAGCGCCTCGTTGAGCCCGATTTCCTCGGTCGCCATCGACTTGGATTTGACCGCGAGCCCGATCCCTTCCTCCCGGGCGATCCGGACCGAGATATCGCGCGCTTCGGCCGAATCCCGTGCGATGTGGACCGCGGCGCCGCGCCGTTCGGCCTCGTCGATGAAGCGGGCCAGGTGGATGTCGAGGTCGCGCAGCGTGGCCAGCTTGAGGCGGGATGCGGCTTCGCGCGCGGCCTCGAAATCGCCGGGGAAGGAACGGACGGCGGCGTTGCGGTGTTCGAGGAATCGGCCGGTGGTGCGGGATATGGCCGCCTGCAGGTTCCGGTTCGCAAGCGCCCGCTCGACATTGCGGCTGAAGTCGTGGCAGCGCGGTTCCATCAGATCGCCTCACCCGGCGGCGGCCCTGCCAGGATTTCCGCGAGGTGGATCGGCTGGACGGGGTAGCCTGAACGGGACACGGCGCCGCCGATGTTCATCAGGCAGCCGAGGTCGCCCGACGTGACGTACTGCGCGCCGGTGGCCAGGATCCGCTCGATCTTCTTCTCGACCATCGCGCACGAGATGCGGGGGTTCTTGACCGAGAAGACGCCGCCGAATCCGCAGCAGCGGTCGCTCTCCGCCATCTCGACCAGTTCAACCCCGGGGATTGCGCGAAGCAGTTTGCGCGGCTGTTCGCGCACGCCGAGGCCGCGGACGAGGTGGCAGGAATCGTGGAGCGTGACTTTCCCCTTGAACGCCGAGAGCGGGTCGGTGACGCCCAGAACGTCGACCAGGAACTGGGAAAGCTCGAAGACGCGCTCGCCGGCCGCAGATGCGAGGTCGAGCATCCGCGGCTCGTTCCGGAACAGCACCGGGTACATCTCCTTGACCATCACGGCGCAGGAACCGGATGGCGTGACGATATAGCCGTCGCCGTCGAAGGCGCGGAGGAAGCCCGCCGCCATCTTGCGCGCTTCCTTGCGGTGTCCGGAATTGAAGGCCGGCTGCCCGCAGCACGTTTGCGACAGCGGCACGCGCACCGTCACCCCGAACCGCTCGAGCACGGTCGCGGCGGCGAGCGCCACGTTCGGGTAGAGCGCGTCGGCGAGACACGTGAAAAACAGCGATGCCTTGACGGGGGCGGAAGGGGGCATGGGGATAGTATAAGGCAACTTCCAGTGGCGGGCGCACGGGCGAAGCGGACCGGATTAGAATTGCGCCTCGGGCCGTCGGAATCGGGCGATACGGGTGAGTGAATACTATTCCGGGCTCGGTTCCTGAATCGTCCCCCCCTTGTTGTCCCGAATTCGAATGGGAGGGGTCTTGTGAGCACGGAAGCAGATGTCGTGACGTTGGAATGGATCGCGGAGAAAATTTATG
The DNA here is from genome assembly GCA_025357175.1 of Deltaproteobacteria bacterium. Lineage (GTDB taxonomy): Bacteria > Desulfobacterota > Deferrimicrobia > Deferrimicrobiales > Deferrimicrobiaceae > JANXPS01. Next base: position 4,102 of record JANXPS010000229.1, read on the forward strand.
CGATTCGCGCACATCGGGTGATGATCGATTCGGATCTAGCGGGACTTTACGGTGTGACGACAAGCGCGCTGAACCAATCTGTCAAGCGAAACCGGACCCGATTCCCGACCGACTTCATGTTCGAATTGACCGCAGACGAGTCCACCCACTTGAAATCACAAATTGTGATTTCAAGTGGGTGGGGCGGTCGACGCCGGGGGATGCCGTTTGCTTTCACCGAACAAGGCGTTGCCATGCTGTCGAGCATCCTCAAGAGCGAACGGGCGGTTCAGGTCAACATTGCGATCATGCGGGCGTTCGTTGCGCTCCGCCAAACGCTCGCTTCCCACAAGTTGCTCGCTCGCAAACTGGATGTGATGGAGAAAAGATACGACTCGCAGTTCCGGATCGTCTTCGACGCGATCCGGGCCCTGATGACGCCGCCCGCCACGCCCACGCGCAAAATCGGCTTTTGAAAGAAGACGGGGTGGTCACAACAGGTTCTATAGGTGCTCCTCGGATTCTTTCAGGTCGATCTTGTCGAGAAGGAGGGCGAGGGCAGCCTTGAAACGCGCCATCTCGTCCTGGCGGACGCTCTGCTTGAGGAAGGCCTTGCTGAGGGATTTCGAAGGCGATTGGGGGAGCAGGTTCATGCCCGACAGTCTAGCGAAAGAAGATCAGCGTGACGAATGCGAAGACCGGGAGCAGGACGGCGCACGACCATGCCATGTAGCCGAAGAAGGAGGGCATCCGCAGGCCCGATTCCTCGGCGATCGCCTTGACCATGAAATTCGGGGCGTTGCCGATGTAGCTGTTGGCCCCCATGAACACCGATCCGGCGCTGATCGCCGCAAGAAGCGCGGGCGCCACGCCGGCGACGCCCGAGCCGTCTCCCATGCCCTGCCCCAGGGAGAAGAAGATCAGGTAGGTGGGGGCGTTATCGAGGAAACTCGACAGGGATCCCGACGCCCAGAAGAACTGCCACGGCATCGAAAGCCCCAGTTCGCCCCCTCGACTTTTCAGGATCAGCAGGGCGGGGATCATCGTCGCGAAAATGGCGGCGAACAGGATCGCCACCTCCTTGATCGGGTGCCATGTGAAGCCGTTTTCATCCCGCAGCACGCGCGGAGTCAGCCGGACCGAAAGCGCGGTGGCGGCGACCATCGAGCTTTCACGCCAGGGGGTGGGGAGAAACACCGCGGCGATCACGGGCGCCAGCAGCAGGAAATTGATACGGCCTTCGATGGAAAGCGCGGTCGCCTCGCCGGTGAAAGCCGCCCCGGGGCCGTCCGCCCGCATGAACCACGCGTCGACGGACAAAAATGCGCATGTGACCGTGGCGACCGTGAACAGCCACACCGGCCAGAGGGCGCCCATCGTCCAGAAGAAGGGAACCCCCTTCAGAAAACCGAGAAAAAGAGGCGGGTCGCCGACCGGCGTCAGCGAGCCGCCGATATTGGCGACGGTGAAAATGAAGAAGACGACGACGTGGACGGAGCGCTTCCGGTGGGCGTTGGCGCGCAGCAGGGGGCGTAGCAGCAGCATCGAGGCGCCCGTCGTGCCCAGGACGTTTGAAAGAAGGCTGCCCCCGATCAGAAAAGCGGCGTTGACCATCGGGGTGGCGCGGAACGAGCCGCGCACCAGGATGCCGCCCGAGATCGTGAACAGGGCGCCGAGCAGCGCGAGGAACGAGACGTATTCGACCGCCGTGTGCAGCAGTTGGCCCGGTACGGCGAAGAGGCACCAGCCGGCGACCGGCAGGCTGAAGGCGAGCGCGACTTTGCCGTAGTGGCGCGACCAAAGGCCGGGACGGACCAGCGGGACGACGGCGAGCGACAGGAGGAACCCCGCGAAAGGAAGAACCGACCAGAGTGGCAGCGAAAGCCCGAGCGAGTGGGCTGTATCCGGCGTCATTACATGAATAAAAACAGGTGGTGGCGCGCTTCGCGAAGCATGCGGGTGGTGATCGAGAAGCCGAACAGGTCGTCCCACCGGTGTTCGCCGAAACCGCCCAGGACGACCGCGTCGGCCGATATCCGGTCGCAGGCCGCCAGGAAGTTTTCGACCTTGGGCAACGGCGCGATCATCTCGGAAACGGCCGGATAGCCGGCGTCCGCCAGGATCGCCCTTGGTCCGGACAGCTTCTGTTCGGCCCGGTCGGGGTCGTCGTCGACCGCGATCAGCACGATCCGCGTACCGGTGCGCCACAATCCCAGCTTCGCCAGGGCGCCGACGGCGCGCAGCGTTCGCTCGCCGCCGCCGCAGCCGATGGCGACCGTCCCGATGGGGCGGTACGGAGATGCTGCGAGCAGCACGGGGATCGTCCGCTCCTTCATGAAGGACAGGGCGAGCGCCGCGGGACGGTCGTGTCCTCCGAACGCGTAGCGGGAGGAAATCCCGGACACCAGCAGGTCGCAGTCCGCGGCTGCCATGCCGATCGTTTCATGCGGGGACCCGGTCAGCACTTCGCCGCTTGCGGTCACCCCGGCCCTCCCGCATGCCCCCTGCGCCGCCTCGACCGCTTTCGAGGCCCGCGCCGTTTCACGCGCCTGCAACAGCTCGAATGCCTCGTGCGCCATTTCGATCGCGCCAGGCGGGGCGCCCGCCTCGAGGCGGG
>JANXPS010000242.1 GCA_025357175.1 Deltaproteobacteria bacterium
CAGCGATTCAAGGACACCCTGTGCGGCACCAAGGTCCTTTACCGGAAAGATTACGAGCGGATCGCCGCGGGCCGGAGATATTTCGGCGACTTTGATCCCTTCGGCGATTTCGACCTGATCTTCGGCGCCGCCAAGCTCGACCTCAAGATCGTCGAGGTGCCGATCCGCTATCGCGACCGCACTTACGGCTCGACGCAGATCTCGCGCTTCCGCCACGGCTGGCTCCTCCTGCGGATGTGCCTGTTCGCACTGCGCCGGATCAAACTCGCATGACGCAGACCCCGATGGAAGGGCGGACAGCCCACGAGATCGCCCACGGCCGGATGCTCGCGCACGGCGATCCCGAGATGATCTGGGGTTGGAAAACGCTTGCGGGGAGGGTGCGCGCCGCACGGCGGGCGGCGCTGATCGCCGACGGCGGGGAGTTGGCTCCCGGCAGGCGCGTGCTCGAAATCGGCTGCGGGACGGGCATGTTCACCGAAATGTTCGCCGGAAGCGGTGCGGAAATCGTGGCCGTCGACATCTCGGCCGACCTGCTCGCCCTCGCTCGGGAGCGGATGCTGCCGCCGTCGCAGGTCCGATTCCTCGAAAAGCGCTTCGAGGAATGCGAGGTGGACGGTCCCTTCGACGCGGTGATCGGTTCTTCGATCCTGCATCACCTCGAAGTGCGGGAATCGCTCGACAAGATCATGGGTTTGCTGAAGCCGGAGGGGAATCTCTGTTTCGCGGAGCCGAACTACCTCAATCCGCAGGTGTTCCTCGAGCGGAAGTTCCCTTTCCTGCGCGAGAGTCTGTTCGGGCACATCTCGCCGGATGAAACCGCCTTCGTCCGCGGGCCGCTCCGGCGGCAGCTCGAGCGGGCGGGATTCGCCGGGATCCGGATCGTTCCGTTCGACTGGCTCCATCCGGCCACGCCCAAACCGCTCGTCCCGATCGTCTCGCGCGCCGGGCGCATCCTCGAAAAAGTGCCCGGCCTCCGGGAGTTCTCGGGGTCGATCCTCATCCGGGCCCGTCGGCCTGCCTGACGCCGCCGCCGCAGGCGGAAGCGGCGACCGAAAGCGCGATCGACAGAAGGACCGGATAAACCGCCAGGCCGTACCGCGGGTCGCCCCACACGATCGCGTGTTCCGCCCAATACAACCAATAAAAAAGAACGGCGAAACGGAGACCGGGCGAGGCGATGCCCCGAAAGACCTTCCCCGTCGCATACAACAGCGCGCCGTATAACGGGACATGGAACACCAACGCGAAACCCCAGAAAAGCGGTCCGTGCCCGTCTGGTAAAACAAGCCCGCGGGAGATCCACCAGTCGCGAGGGGGCGCGGCGAAGTGGATGGCGTTCCGGACCGTCCTTACCAACAGGAATTCACGGGGATGGTCGAGAATCCGCTTCCGGATGATCCTGCGCCGTTCCTCCCCGGCCACGCCCTTCCGGTCGAGTTCCGAGAGGAACCGGATGCCGTCGACCTCTCCCGCGACCGGGGTGTGCGCGATGTTCCATTCCAGAACCCCGGGCCCCTGTCCGTTCACAGGAATGAACCGGCCGAAGCGCGCGTAATTCCGGGCTGTCCAAGGGGCGATCACTGCCGCAAAACACAGGAATAGGAGCGCGGCCTCCCGCCCGCGTCGCGACCCCGGCGAGCCATTCCGATGAAAGCTCGCAGCGGCGAGCAGGAGTGGGCCGAACCAGGAAACGCTCTTTCCCAGCGTGCACACCCCCCAAGCTGAACCTGCAAGAGCCGCGGCGTTTTTTGACCGCCCTTTCAGGTAGCGAACGGAGGCAAGCATCGATACTGTCGTGAACAGGGCAAGTGCCGGTTCCTGCAGGACGAACGCCACCCGGGTGACGAGCATCGGGTGCAGCGACAACAGCAATGCCCCTCCGAAAGCCCACGCGGGAGGCGACAGTTCCAGAAAGAGGAAAAAAGCGGCGACCACCCCGAGCGAGTGAAGAAGCGACTGGAATACGGCTGCGGAAGGAACGGAACGGGTTCCGGTCACCGCAAACCAGCCCCCCAGCATCCCGGAGAAAAGCGGTGGACGGAATACGCCGGGGGTCGTCCCGTCCTGGGAGAAACCGTTGCCGTCCGAAATGTTTCGGGCGATGGAAAGGTATTCGACCGCATCGTCGTGGGGAACCGGAATCGGGGCGCACCGGAGGAAGACCAGGCACGCCCCGGCCGAAACGAGAAAAAGCGCCAGCGCAGCCGCCCACCGCCGTGCTGAAGGGACTAACCCCGGAACGCCCATGACCTCAACGCTCTCGCGAGCATGCCCCGAAACGGGCGACGATCCAGCAGGCCGCGGATCAGATGGGCGAACCCGATGCGGGGGAATCCGCGGAGCCCTCCCCCGGCACGGGACCTTTTGATGTGCATCGAGAATGCCCGCGCGGAGGCCTCTGCGTACCCCCGCTGTCCGAACCGGACTGCGGCATAGAGGAGAAACCGGTCGAACGACGGCCCCCCGTCCGGTTCCGCCGCCAGCATTTCGAGGAACCCGATGTGGAGCGCGTCGCCCTCGGCGATGCACGTTTCGGACATGGCGCGCGTACCCTGTCCGGCATGGACCCGCGAAAGGAGCACCGCCTCCGGCATATGGACGAAGCGGAACCGGTTCGCCATCCGGAACCACAGGTCGTAATCCTGGGTGGTTTTCAGCCGCTCGTCGAAAATTCCGGCGTCCTCGAAACAGCGCGCCGGCACCAGCATCGTGCATCCGTTGACGGGAGCGTCGGCGGTCAACGCCCACCGGAACGGCAGGCGCGGAAGATCTGCGGCACGGAAGCGCCCGATCCGCTTTCCGCCCTCGTCGATGATCTCGTAGTCGGCGTAAAGGACCGTGTCGCCGCCCTGCCGGGTAAGTTCCCCGACCTGGCTAGCGAGCTTGGCCGGAAGGTAGACGTCGTCGTGGCTCAGCCACGAGAAATATTCCCCGCGCATCTCGCGGATGCCGAGGTTGAGCGCGGATGCCACGCCGCCGTTCTCCTTGTGAAGGTAGCGGATCCGGTCGCCGTAGGATTTCGAGATTGCGGATGTCGCCCCGCCGTCGCTCGACCCGTCGTCGACGACGAGGATCTCGACGTTCGGATACGTCTGCGCCAGCGCGCTGTCGATCGCCTCCCGCAGGAAGTCGGCGCCGTTGTAAACTGGGATGACGATCGAGACGAGCGGGCCGGAGGCCAAATCAGCCCGCCTGTCCCCTTCGATATCCCAGCACGATGCGGGCGACGGCCGCGCTGACCCCGGTCGCCAGGTATTCGGCCGGAGGCTGCCATTCGCACGGGTGGTGAAGGACCGTCCGGACGCACGCGAGGATCGATTCCGGATCGCCGCCGCTCAGCATGTTGCTGCCGACCTCGAGCGTCTCGGGCCGCTCGGTCACGTCGCGCAGCGTGACGTTGGGCACCCGGAAGATGCAGCACTCCTCCTGCACCGTCCCCGAATCGGAGATGACGCAGCGGGCGCTTTTTTCGAGCCGGACGAAATCGAACAGGCCGAACGGCTCCAGCATGCACACGCCGCCGGACGAGGGGGGCACGCCCAGCCGTTCGAGCCGCGACCGGGTGCGCGGGTGCAGGCTGACCACCACGGGCATCCCGTGTTCGGCGGAAAGCCGCCGGAACGATTCTACGAAACCGAGCAGCCGAGCATCCTCGTCGACGTTCTCGGCCCGGTGCAGCGTCGCGAGGAGGTAGCCGGAAGGGGTGAGCGACAGCGATTGAAGCACGCGGCTCTCGCCGATGTTCCCCTCGAAATGGTCGAGCACCTCCTTGATCGGGTTGCCGGTCACGTAGATCCGCTCGCCCGGGATTCCTTCCCGCAGCAGGTTCGCCCTGCTTCTTTCTGTGTAGGGGAGGAGGACGTCGCTCGCGTGGTCGATCACCCGCCGGTTCACCTCCTCGGGCACCCGGTCGTCGTAGCAGCGGTTCCCCGCCTCCATGTGGTAGACGGCGACGCCGGACCGCTTGGCGGCGATCGCGGACAGCGCGCTGTTGGTATCGCCCAGCAGAAGCAGCCGGTCGGGCCTTTCCCGCTCGATCAGTTCCCCGCAACCGGCGAGGATCGCCCCGACCTGCGCCATGGGCGACGTTTCCCGGACGCCGAGTAGGTGGTCCGGCCGCCGCACCCCCATCTCGTCGAAGAAGACATCGGACAAGGCAGGGTCGAAGTTCTGGCCCGTGTGGACGAGGACGTGGTCGCAAAGCGTGTCGAGCAGCGGGATGACGCGGCTCAGCCGGATGATCTCGGGCCGGGTCCCCAGGATGGTCATCACCTTCATCGCAGCAGCTCCCCCTCTTCGGCGGCCGCATCGGAGAGGAGCAGGCCGTGCGTTTCAAGGAGCTGCCGAGTCTCCTCGAGCGTCAGAAGGGAATCCCCCGAGCTGTATTCGCGCGACAGCGCTTTTTCCCCCCCCGCCCCCTTCGCGAGCTCGGGCAGCATCGGCTGGATCGCGTAGTAGTTGCCCCGGTCGAAGGTGCGCCAACCCTCTTCCTCGGACACCATGATCTCGTGAACTTTCTCCCCCGGGCGGATGCCGGTGATGGCCATTTCGATCCGCCGGTCGCCGATCAGCGCGCGGGCGACGTCGACCATCCGGGAGGCGGGCACCTTCGGCACGAACGTCTCGCCGGGGGCGGCCCCTTCGAGCGCGGCGCAGATCGTGTCTACGGCCCGCTCGAGCGGAAGCAGGAATCGGGTCATCTCCTCGGTCGTGATGGTCACGGGCCCCCCGTTCCGGATCTGGTCGTGAAAAAGCGGGATGACCGAACCGCGCGACGCCAGCACGTTGCCGTAGCGCACGCAGATGAAGCGGGTTCCGGCCGACGTGAGGTTTCCGGCGATGAAGATCCGTTCCTGGACCGCCTTCGTCATCCCCATCACGTTGACCGGTTTGCACGCCTTGTCGGTCGAGACGCCCACCACCGCTTCGACGGGCAGGGCGTTCTCGCGGATGGCGCGCACGATGTTCTCGGCGCCGGTGACGTTGGTCTGGACCGCCTCGTACGGGAAATATTCGCAGGAGGGCACCTGCTTGAGCGCCGCCGCGTTGATCACGACGTCGGCGTTTCGAACCGTCGCGCAGACCGAGTGGTAATCGCGGACGTCACCGATGCGGAACTCGAGCAATCGCTGGAAGTTGTGGTAGATGACCTCGTCGGTCGCCTTCTTGTGCGCGTACTGGTAGTCCATCCGCATCTGGTGCTGCTTCGCCTCGTCGCGCGAGAAGACGATGACCTTCTTCGGTTTGCCGTGCGCGCCCGACAGCAGCCGCCGCGTCAGCACTTTCCCGAGCGAACCGGTGCCGCCGGTGACGACGATGGTCTTTCCCTCGAATAACGTCATCCCCGCTGATCCTTTCGATACGATTTTTCCGCATCCTCCCGCATCGCCCGCACCAGTTCGGGCCACGGCGGGGGAGAATAGCCGGTTGCGGCGCGAAAGCGGCCCGAGTCGAGCGACCGGTCGCAGGCGAACGATTCGTCACGGCCGATCGGGTTATCCTTCCCGTATTCGGCTGCGAACAGCTTCAGCAGATCATACTTCGATATCGAGTCGGCAGAGACGTGATAGAGCCCGGCCAGCGACGGGTTCGGGATGACCCGCTCGGCGATGATCTCCGCCAGCTCGACGGTCGGGAAACCGGTGAAGATCGCCCGGGCGAAGCCGCGGACCGGGCCTTCCTGCGCGAGGAACCATTCGAGCAGCCCGTGGCGTCCCCCCAGTTCGTGGCCGATGATCGAGGTGCGCAGCGTGACGCAGCCTGGGCCCGTCACCTCGCCCAGCCGCTTGCTGCGGCCGTAGAGATCGTCCGCGTCGGCGGGGTCGTCCTCGGTGTAGTTTCCCTTCCTGCCGGTGAAGACGCAGTCGGTGCTTATGTGGACCAGGCGCGCGCCGGCCTCGCCGCAAGCCTTTGCGAGCCGGTGGGGAAACAGGGCGTTGACCGGAATGGCGACGAGCGGGTCGTCGGCCTCGGGCAGCTGCTTGACGATGCCGATGCAGTTGGCGACCACGTCGGGACGGATATCCTCGATCGCGTCCCGGATCGAGGAGAAGTCGTCGGCGATCACGCCGTGCCGGACGCTGGTGAGCAAGCCGGCCGGAAAGTGCGCCTCCAGCGCGGCGCGGTTGCGGCAGGTCGCGTGAACCTCCAGATCCCCTCGCCCGGACAGCTTCCGGAACAGGACGTGTCCGAGCATGCCGGATGCGCCCAGAATGAGGATGCGGGGTCTGTTCATGGTTTTCCTCCCGGGTCGTCCGCTCCGCCTGCGGACGTTTCGCGCTCCTTGAGATATTCGGTCAGATGGGCACGCGGGTCATCGAAGGGAATGAACGGCGTGCACCGCCTGCAGGCATCCAGGTGGCGATGCCGCCTGAGCTTTCGATATGCCGGACCGAACCAGACGGACTCGAAGCCCTCCTCGTAGACGTTCCCGATCCGGTAGCTTCCCGCGAAACAGCACGGCCCGACATCGCCTTCCACCCCGATGAAACAGGCGTTGACCGGATCCCCGCAAAGCCATGCCCCCCGCTCCCGCGCCTGCTCCGAGAAGAAGCGGCGGGCGGAGAAGCCGACCCCGAGTTCACGGGCCAGCAGTTCCGACTCATCGACGACGGCGTTGTAGGCATCCTTCACCTCGAGGAGGGAGAATGACCGGTGTTCCTCGGTACTGACAAGGTATTGCCCCACCGTGACCTGACCGAGGCCGAGCGAAGCCGCGAGTCGGACATATTCCGGAATTTCCAGGTAATTGGCGGTATGCGCCACGAAATACAGGGAAACGCGGCCGCGTTCCCCGGCGTCCAGAGCGGAAAGGAAAGAGCGGATGTTTCCGATGGTCTTCCCGAACCGCCCGCCTTTCATGTCGCGATCGTATGTATCGGCCGTCGCCGCATTCAGCGAGATGACCATTTTCCCCAGGTGTCCACGGAGCAGTTCCCCCACCTCACTGGAAAGCAGCGTCCCGTTTGTCGTGATCTGGAGAATGTCGGGCCTCGGGTTCAGGGCGCCGATGTATCGGACGACATCCGAGAAACGGGGATACATCAGGCATTCCCCCCACCCGGTCAGATCGATCGTCCGGGCATGGCGGATCGCACGACTCAATTTTTCAAGCTGCCCGAAATCGAGATCCTCTCCCTTGAATCCCTCCCGTCTGCAGATGAAGCAGCGCAGGTTGCAGCGGGTCGTCAGGAAGATCGCCAGAAGGCGGGGATAGTAATACGACGGGTGCCACCCGAACAGCGACAGCGGGTGGGACAGCAGCAATCCGCGAACGGCCTGGCGGCCACGCCGGACACGTTCCGCGAGGGTTCCCATCGACCGGTATGCCCGGTGCACGAACGTTCCCCTGAACCGGTCCTTCATCCGGCGGATTAAGTCGGAGCGGTCTTCATGCATCGGCCTGCCCCGGGTCATCGTCCGTCACCGGCAACCGACCGATAGCTCGAGACCGCCAGCGCCGCTAGCCGAGAGCCCACCAAACGCTCCGAGGCGACGCGCCGGTTGCCCTCCGCGCCGTCATCGACCAGCGAATCGTCGGTCAGTGCGCGCCGGAGCGCCGCCGCGACGGCTTCGGGATCGTCCGGGGGGACGAGAAGCCCTGTTTTCCCATCCACGATCCATTCGTCTGCGCACGCCGTCCACGACTGGACCGGGAACGCCCCCATCACGATCGCCTCGAGGAGAGACGTGCTGATCGCGTCGCCGATGCTCAGGCCGATCGAGACCCTCGACTGCCCGTGAAGCGCCAGGATTTCCCGGTGCGGCGTCCCCTTCGGTACGATCCGGACGGGGATGCCGGTCGCCTGGTGGAACAGTCCGGCGGCGAATTCGACCTCGGGTGTCGCCGAGTAGATCGCCAGTTCATATCCAGCCAGCGCATCCGCGCACAGTTCGAGCGCCCGCAAGCCTACGAGCGCCCGGCCGGCCCACCCCTGGTAACCCTTGACCATCACGATGCGCCGAGCCGATACCAGGCCCGGTTGCCGGAGGCCGTCGAGCCGGTCGAGGTCGAATCCGCCCGTGTTGGGGAAGACGGGCAACACCTTTCCCGAGAAACCGAACATCTTCGCCAGCGAGACATCCCGCAGGCACTCGCAGGAGTAGAAGTCGCACGAGGCGAGCACCTCGCGGATTCTCGGTTCGTGCTCCGGCAATCTTCCGAACAGGTAGATGTCGCTCCCCCAGTTCGTGACGATCCACCGGGGGAACGGTCCGCGCGCCATCCGCCTCGCGGCCGATACGAGGTAGCCCGCGTGCTGTATTTCGAGTGAATGGACGATGTCGGGTCGAACCTGATCGATCACCCGCGCCAACCGCCGCGCCTCGTAATCGGGGGCGGTCGTCCGGAGCACTTTCTCCCGGAACAGCCCGGTGACGCGCCTGGCGGCTGAAGAGGGTCGAAAGCGGACGCCTTTGCCACCGGAACCGCGCCGGAGAGCGCCCCCGTGGTGGAGCGTCACGTTTCCCAATTCAGGGTGGACTCCGATCCCGCTGGGAGTGGAGGGGAACAGGTGGAGTTCCCATCCCTGATCCGCGACCTGGGCGATCCAGCGCGCGGTGTGGATGCTGTCCGCCATCGCGACGAAGAGGATGCGCACGGGATTACGACCCTTCTCCGGAGACACGCCGCAACCAGAAACTGCCGCTGAAAAACGGATGAAGCGCCGGGTCGTAACCGGGGAAGGCCGCACGAAACCCGTCCATACGGTCGGTCATGAGCCAGTTCATCGCGAGCAGGATCTCGAATTCCCTGTTGAAGCAGAGAAACGACTGAAGAAGGTACTGCTCGGTCCAGAACTGGCGAAAGGTCTCGCAGACGGCGTACGCCTTCGGGTATTCGTACGGCAGGGCGATGTCGTGGACGTGCACGACGACGCCGGGCGCCAGCCGCGGGAGCACGTCGAGGAACAGGTAGTTCACATCGCTCCCGATCTTTACCGAGTGGCTGGAATCGATGAACAGGATGTCGCCGCTTTTCAGCGCGTCGAAGAAGGAGAGGTCGAGCAGTTCCACCCGTTTCGCGATCACCTCGGTCGAGGGGAACGCGCTCCCTGCCAGCGCCTCGCCCGGATACGGGTCGACGACGACGTGCCTGCCGGTCCGGCCGTCGGCGAGCCGGTTCCGCTCGATCGCCGAGGCGATCACCCGGGACGAGTGGCCCGACCCGATCTCCATCACGAGGCCCGGCTTGAAATGGCGGATCAGACAATGCGTGGATGCGGCGCAGCCGTAACTGAAGGACGGGTTGTCCAGGTGGAAGTCGGCCGGGTTGCCCGTGGGCTCGAACGGCCAGTTGCACTCGGCCCCGAAGGTTCCGCCGAGTACGCCAATGAGCGACTCCTGCGCCCCCTCCCGGAAATCGATTCCGGTCATCGGGCTGCGAGCGTCCCACACATGGCGGGCTTCGAGATCTCCGATGTCGGGGATGGGGGAATAGAAATGGACGGGCACGGGGAGGAATCCGTCTCTCAGGCATGCGTCGCTGCCTCTGCCCTCCCGTGCGATCCGGCCAAACAGCGGCACCAGTCGGGAAAAGAAAGCGGGACGCATCAGCAGGGCGTGCACCCGCTGTTGAAGGCGGGCCACGACGCTCCTGCGGATCCTTTTCACCAGATTCCCGATCACCGGGGTCTCCTCACCGATTCGATCACCGCACGGAGGCGGACGCGCATCTCGGAAATGCCGAAATCGCGCGCGGCAGCCGCAAGGGCGGCCGCCTCAAGCGCGATGGTCCCATCTCCGTCGAGCAATCGCCGGAGCTCGGTCGCCAGCGCGGCCGGATCGTCGCGATCCACGACCGCTCCGCAGCCGTTCTCCCGGAAGTAACGGCTGACGAAGGCGTCCTCCGGTGCGTGCACCAGCACGGGCCTGCCGACCGAAAGGTATTCTCCCATCTTTCCGGGTGCCGATGTCCTGATGACTTCGGGGATGGCGGAACGGAACGCCAGCGGCAGGAACAGGATGTCCGCCTTCCGAAGGATGCCCGACACTTCACCCGGCGGAATGTGGGCATGGTGCACGACCTCAGGGCCGGACACCCCCCCCCGGGCGAGATCGTCCGGCGACTGGGACGTGAATATGTGCAGTTTTACGCCGGGACGCCCGAGCATGCGGATCGCCTCGAGGAGGTTCCGGAAGGCATCGAGTTGCGCATGATAAACGGACCCCGCATAGACGATGCTCGACTCGCCAGGCGGAAAACGCATCGGAGCCGCGTCGAGCGCGACGAGGTCGGACCGCTCGCACGGGTTGCCGATCACGGTCGCGCGAACCCCGTATCGGGCAAGGTAGGCGTCGCGGGCTGCCGAATTCGGCACCACCAGGGCCGCAGCTGCACGGACGACGCGCGGCTCGAACCGGCGGGCGACGGAGCTGGCCGGACCGGTCCACTGGAAAAGGTAGTCGTCGAACATCCAGGCGATGAACGGGATGCCGGTCCGGCGACAGGCAAGTTCCGCCGCGGGCAGGTCGTATAAATCCCCGCTGCAGGCGACCAGCACGTCGGCCCGCTCCGAATGCAACAACCGCCCGACCTGCAGCGCCCGCGACCGGATTTCCCGGATTGCGTCTAGCATCGCACGGGCCGTGGGCGGGAGGGGAATCCGGAAACGTCCCCGGGGTACCGACCGAAGGTGGCGGTAGTCGCCGCGGAGCCGGGGCGGACCCGTGAACCCTGCGGCTGAGTCCGCGTAATCGGTGCGCGAGACGAGGGTGAGACTTCCTTCCGGCAGGCCGGAGAACAACCGCTGGATCACCATGGATTGTCCCGACGGCGAAGGAGGCAACACGTGGGAAAGGAGCACCACCTTCCCGGTACTGGACGGCACCGTCACCGCTCCCCGGTCAAAAGCCGGTGGATTCCGCGCACGACGGTCGACCTTTTCATTGCCGCGATCGCGCTTGCCGCCAGCAGGACGGGCGCCAGCAGTCCGGCCCTCCTGATCTCCGCGGTCAACGCGAGGAGTTTGACGCCTCTTCCGGCCAGCGCTTCGTCTCCCATCCCCGCGGCGATTCGAGCCGTTTCCGCGACCGACGCCGAAAGGACTCCGCCCGCGTTCGCCGCGGAGCGGCGGATGGCGCCGAAACAGGCGCGCGCCTCACGGCCCGGCGAATGCGGGGGAGGAGCTCCCTCCGCGGTGTGAATTGCCCAGAACGCGCCGTAGCTCCTCTCGAGCATCAATCCCAGGTTGTCTTTCCGGTGGAAATCCTCGCAGACGAACGACTCCCACCCATCGCCGAAATCTTCCGGGGTCCAGCCGGACTTGTGCTCCTGCCACGCCCCGCCGGAAAGGCCCCAGGCATCCTTTCCGTCGGGGTGGCTCTGGGGCATGAACCCGAGCGGAGTGAATACCGCCACCTGGCGCCGCGCAAGCGGGACCGTCGCGTCGAGAAGCGCCCTCGCATCCTCCTTGTCCAGGTGCTCGATGACGTCGACCAGGAAGACGGTGTCGACGGAACCGGGCGGAAAGGACCGCACGGCATCCGCCCAGGAGGCGCGAAGCACCACGTAGTCCCGGTCGATCGCTTCGGCGGCGATTTCCTGAAGCTTCGGGATGTATTCGGCGCAAGGTTCACAGCAAACGTGGACCAGCGGCGTCACAATCTGCTGCGGGCGGATACCGCAACCGATGTCCAGGACGACGGTGGCCGGCTCCAGTCTTTCCATGACCCGGGATTGCAGCTCCGTGGCGCCCGGCGCCCGCACGATCGGCATGGTCATCCCGCCCCCTGTCCGTCAAAAAGGCCTTCGTGGATCAACTGCGCGATGCCGAGCCCGACGCACGCCTTGCATGGCGGGAAAAGCGACTTCCGGCGGAAGATCTCGTCCCGCCCCATCTCGAGGATGTTTCCCATGGCGACGGCCGGTTGCCCCTTGTCGATGACGCAGCAACCCATCAGGCGCCCTTTTTCATCGATGAAAATACTGCCGTACTGCGGGCAACGGTAATCCGGGTGACGTTCTTTCAGGACTCCCGCGCTCCCGGCGACCCGGGCGACATCGATGTCCTGCGACATTTCAGGGAAGCGGGCGGGGTCGAGCCGGTTCTCGAGCAGGGGAATCATCCCGGAGACATCATTGATGAATGCGAGTATCGACCGGAACGTGCAGCGGCGTGACGCGAAATACGCCCGCGCGGCGTCCGACTGCCCGGCGTTGAAACGGTATTCCAGCCAGTTCACGACGACATCCGTACCGGGCCCGTGTCTCTCCCGATCCGCGAGGAACCGGTCGAAATTTTGAAGGACGGCCCGGATGTCGGCTCCGTATATCGGGCGGTACGTCTCGTCGGTCAGGCCGCAAAGCGAGAACACGACGTAATCGATGACGGGGAAAAGCGACTCCGGTACCTTGGGCTGCCGGATGAAATTCGAGCTCAGGTTCGCCCGGTTGCCGCGGCGTTTCAGGATCCGCAGGATCTCGTCGAGCGCGGGGTGGAGAAACGGCTCACCGTACGCGTAGAGCTGGATGCTCTCCCCCGTCTTGAGAAGCCCTTCCGTTTCCTGGTGTGCGAGGATCGACTCGAAAAGATCGGGAGACATGAACCCGGATGGCCGCTCGGCGGCGCTCCCGGTGGGGCAATAGGGGCAACGGGCGTTGCAGCTTCCCGAAATCTCGATGACGTGCCCCACGCTGGCGGAGACTGGAACAGCCCCACGCCCCGTGAGACGCCGGGCAAGCGCGGCGCGGAACCGGGAGAATATTCCCCGTGGCGTCAGCGGATCAGGAGACATCGGTCCGCTGCGTCTTCCAGGGCAGGAGCGGCCTGACGACCCCGGAAAATTCGTTGAAGTAGTCCCCCCGGATCGACGGACCGTCGAGGACTTCGAACCGGAGGACATCGGTCGTCACGCATGCGTCGGAGAAAGACCTCCCGAAAAGATTCACTCCGATGCTGAACCGTCCGTTGTTGAGCAGGTTCGCGGGAATCCGGCACACGCTCCGGTAGACTCCGCGCGGCATCGGTTTTCCGTACCAGTCGGACTCCAGGTTGTTGATCGTATTGAAGACGGAGTCGCCTTCCTTGTCGAAGAAGTTGATTGTCAATCCGACCGATGCGTCGTCCTCCTTGACCCTGAAACGGATCTCCACGTTGAAGGAGGCGTCCGTATAAATCCCGGCGGGAATCGCCCCCGCGTCGTTGCGGATGGCCACCTGCTCCAGCGTTGCGGAGTGATTGGAAGGCGCCTCCGATACGTCCCCCCAGTCCCGGACCAGCAGATTGTCCGTGGAGACGGCGAGGTATCTGCCGGTGGCTTCCGGGGCATCCCCGTCGAAAACCATGGCTCCGCCCTCCAGCAGAATCGCGCGGTTGCACAGCGCCCTCACGGCCGTCAGGTTGTGGCTGACGAACAGGACCGTTCTCCCCTCCGTTCCCACGTCCCGCATCTTCCCGAGACACTTTCTCTGGAACGAAATGTCGCCCACCGCAAGCACTTCGTCGACGACCAGGATATCGGGTTCGAGGTGTGCCGCGACGGCAAACGCCAGCCGGACGTACATCCCGGACGAGTAGTGCTTGACCGGCGTATCGAGAAATTTTTCGACTTCGGCGAATGCGACGATTTCGTCGAATTTCTGCCGGATCTCGGCCCGCCTCATTCCGAGCACCGCGCCGTTGAGAAAAATGTTTTCCCGCCCGGTCAGTTCCGGGTGGAAACCGGTGCCCACCTCGAGAAGGCTCGAGACGGAACCCCGGAGGGTGATCCTTCCCGTGGACGGCTCGGTAATCCGGGAGAGGATCTTGAGCAGCGTCGACTTCCCCGCCCCGTTGGGGCCGATGATGCCGACGCGTTCCCCTTTTGCGATGTCGAGCGAGATGTCGCGGAGCGCCCAGAAATCCTCGGTCGATGCCCGGCCATCCGCCGCCTTGTGGCGGATCAGGTATTTTTTTCCGATATTTTCGATGCGGATGGCCATGCCGCTCATGTCACAGAAGGTCCGCCATCGTCCGCTCGGTGCTCCGGAAATACCGTACCCCCAGGACAAACAGCAGCAGGGTGATTCCGGTCGACGCCAGGAGGCCGTGCCAGTAGATCCGGTTGGAACCGCCTAGCAGTGCCCACCGGAAGCCATCGATGACCCCGACCATCGGGTTCAGCGAATAGATGAACCGCCATTTCTCAGGGACGATCGAACTGCCGTACCCCACCGGGGAAACATACAGGCCGTATTGAACGATGAAAGGGAGGATGAACCGGTAGTCGCGATATCGGATGTTCAACGCGGCGACCCACAAGCCAAGACCTGCCGAGGACAGGAATGCGAGGAGAACGAAGAACGGGATCGCGGCGATCCGCCAGCCGGGCGCGATGCGATACCAGGCCATCATCAGGATCAGGATCACGAAGGACACGAGGAAGTCCGCGAAGCCGACGGCCATCGATCCGGCTGGAACGATCAGGCGCGGGAAATAGATCTTGGTCAGCAGGTGGGTGTTCGAAAGCAGCGAGTTGCCGCTCTCGGACAGCGTTCCGGCGAAGAACTGCCACGGAATCATCGCTGCGTAGACGAAGAGGGGATAGGGGGCGCCCCCGGACGGCAGATCCGCGAGTTTTCCGAAGATCACGGCGAAGACCACCATGGTCGCGAGGGGACGGAGCACGCTCCAGAACGCTCCGAAGGCGGTCTGCTTGTATCGCACAAGGAGGTCGCGCCATGCGATGAAAAGGAAAAGTTCCCGGTACCGCCACAGGTCGCGCCAGTACTGCTTTTCATCGCCTCCGGGCGTTATGACGACTTCACGGGTTTCTTGCATCAAGGGAAAATGATGACACACTTCCCGTCAAACCACAAAGCGTGGCGGCAGCGCTATATGGCCGGATTTCGGCAGAGCACCACGTACTGTCCCCCCAGCGGAAGGAGGGACGCGAACGGCTCGAGGCGGCGGAGCCACGAAAGCCGCCTCGGGAAAATGAAGAGATAGCGGGTTTCCAGGATCTCGAAGCCGGCCCGCGCAAGCATCCGCCTCGCTTTGCCGGCCGTGAGGGTGACCGCATCCCGGTCGAACGCGACCCGCTTCATCACGATCCGCGTTCCCGGATTCCACGGGTTGTTTTCCCAGAAAGCGAACAGGCCACCCGGCCGGAGCGAATCCCGGATCCGCGCCAGTGCGGCCGCCCTGTTCTCCGACGGGATGTGATGGAAAACTCCGTTGCAGAAGGCCAGATCGAAGGCCGCCGACGGCTCGAACTGATCGGGCAGGGCGAAACGCACCCGTGGAGACCGGTTGTTTTCGCGGGCGATCGCGAGGCTCGCACCGGAGGGGTCGAGGCCGACCACCGTTTCCGGGTGAAGCATGTCGAGGTGGAACCGGATGGAGTTCCCGACACCGCAGCCGAAATCGAGAATCGAACGGACCCGGAAACCGATTTTTTCGAGGCGGCCGGCGAGATGGCGGATCCGCCCGCCCGCAAAATAGTCGGCACCCTCTCCCGTCAGGGAGAGCCCCTTTTCGAGGTGCGACGAATACCCGTCCGAATAGGGATCGAACGCGGTATCCGGGGGAGCCTCCGGCCCGGGTTCCCTAGCCATGCCCGTCGCCGTCGACCGCCGGAATTTCCACTCGCCTGCGGTCGGCCGTCGCAAGCCCGAGGGTGCTGAGGAAGAAGCTGGACAGGATGATTTCGCAGCCGATGGCCAGTGCGCCCGCCGAGGGGATCACGATCCTCAGGCTTTTCGAAAGGTCCAGCGGACCGAACGACCGCATGCCCCAGATGCCGACCGCGAAGCAGGAACCGGCCAGCCCGGCGGCAAACAGAATGCTCCCCGCGATCAACCCCGACTCGAGATTGGCCCAGAGGAACAACCGGTCGAACCTCGCCGGCTTCGGTATCAGCCCGGTCGCAATCGCGAAAAACTTGCTCAGGACGGAGAACAGAACCGCCTGGAAGCCGATCAGCAGGGCGACCAGTCCGTAGAAGGCGGTCTGGATGTCGAAGGTGACGCCGAAGAGCCGCCTGGGTGCGGGGAGCAGCCACAGCATCATCGCGAGCCCCAGCAGCATGGTGACCGCCCCAGGATACAGGAACAGCCATCGCGGGCTGTAGACCAGCATGAACCGGAGGTGGCGCCATCCGTCGCGCCAGCTGCGAAGATGCGGCGGGCGGTCCCGGCCGTCCTTTTTCAGCGTGGTGGGAACCTCGGCGATCCGCAGGTTGAAGTAGGCGGCCTTGACGACCATTTCGCTGGCGAACTCCATCCCGGTCGTCCTCAGGTCGAGCCGCAGGATCGCATCCCGCCGGAATGCCCGGAGCCCGCAGTGGAAATCGCCCACCGGGCTCCTGAAGAACAGGCGCCCGATCCCGGTCAGCACCGGGTTTCCGAGGTAGCGGTGGTGGAACGGCATCGCGCCCGTCGCGATACCGCCCGCGAAGCGGTTGCCCATCACCAGGTCGAATCCCTGCTCCAGTTTCTCGAGAAAGCGCGGGAGGTGCGAGAAGTCGTAGCTGTCGTCGGCATCGCCCATCATGACGTATCTCCCGCGGGCGGCGGCGATGCCCCCCGCGAGGGCCGCGCCGTATCCTTTTTGCTTCACCTCCACGACCCGGGCGCCGAGCCGTCCGGCGATTTCAACGGAACGGTCGGTGCTGCCGTTGTCCGCGACGAGGATCTCGCCCGCGATCCGGTTCTCTTCGAAGGCCCGCCGGATCTTTTCGATGCAGGTGCCGATCGTCAATTCCTCGTTGAGGCAGGGCATGACGACGGAAATCGCGATGTCTTCCTGGTTCATGACGCTCCTTCCCTCCGTCTCCCGAAAATCCGTCCGAGCGCCGTCCAGCCGTTGGACCGGTACTGCCAGCAGAATTTGAGGAATCCCGCGAGCCGCAGGTTGCGGAGGAAGACGCGGACGTACCCCTGGAACTGCATCTTCTCGAGAAGCCTGCGATCCACGCCGTCGAAATCGAGGGCGTTTCCGATCTGCTTGTTGTAGTCGTTCCAGTCACGGGCAATCAGGCGGTACCCTCCCTCACCTTCCGCCGCCATCCGGCCGATCTCCGTTCCCGGGTATGGAACCATGATGCCGAAGACCGGGTAGTCCGGGTTGATCCGGATCGCGAAATCGATCGCGGATTCCGCCGTTTCGGCCGTCTCCCCGGGCTGCCCCAGGATGAAATAGCCCTCGAAGGGAAGACGCGCACGCTTCAGGTCGGAGACGACCCTCTTGATTTTCCCGACGGAGGTCTTCTTGCCGATAGCCTTCAGCCGCTCCTCGTCGCCCGATTCGAGCCCCAGGCCGACCCGGTAGCAGCCGGCCTCCCGCATGGCTTTCGCGAGGTCGTAGTCGATGCAGTTGACGTGCGTCACGCACCACCAGCGGATCTTCCGGTGCAGCCCGCTTTCGACAAGCCCACGGCAGATGGCGAGCGTCCTTTCCCGATCGAGCGTGAACACCTCGTCGCCGAAAAGGATCGACCGGCACCCCTTCTCCTCCAGAGCGGCGATCTGCCGCAGTACGCGCTCCACCGGCTCGGCCCGAACCTTCCGGCCGTTCGGGTTGACGCAGAACGGGCACTGGAAAGGACAGCCCCTCTGGGTGTGGAGGATGTACTCCCTTGCGGGGGGGAACAGCTCCCAGGCGGGCTCCGCCAGCCCTGCCAGGTCGGCGATCCGCTCCCGGTCGCCCCCGAACCGGTAGTTTCCATGCCCGTCCAGCAATGCGACCCCCGGTATCGCGTGGAGATCGCCGCCCTGGCCGATCGCCCGGACCAGCTCGACCAGGGTGACTTCGCCCTCGCCCACCACGGCCATGTCGAAACCGGGAAATTCTCGAAGCGTCCGCTCGGGAAGCACGCTGACGTGGACGCCGCCGATCACGGTCGTCGCGGTCGGCAGCGCCTGCTTGACGGCCGCCGCGAGCGACGCCGACTGGATGACCTCGTTCGTGAAGCCCGTGAAGCCGACGATGTCGGCACCGGTCTGGACGATCCTCCGGACGGCCTCGTCATGCCCGACGCGCTCGAACTTGCAATCCAGGATCTGCGCGTCGATGCCGCCCGTACGGAGGCTTCCCGCGAGATACGCCAGCCCGGTCCTGGGATACGGGGGCGTGTCGTAATAGGCCTCCTGCCTTCGGAAGGGAGGCGGGTTGACCAGCAGCACGCGCAATCCGGTCATCCTTTTCCCGGATCGGGCGGGGCGTTACCGCCCCCCCACGCATTCCTCAACTGGCGAAAGCGCAGTCTTGCGATATCGCCACGCAGGCTCGAGGGCGGTGGAAGCCTCAGCCTCGCGATTTCCCGCTTCGCGTCTTTCGGATCGCATTCGAGATACACCGGCGCATATCGCAGCGTGGCAACGACCGTGCAACCCGGCTGTTTTCGAGGCTCCACCCGGCTTATGGGGGGGAGGGCCATGCAATCGCGGGCGACGCGTTCCTGGCAAAACCACATGCCGACCTGTTCCGACGCCCGCCCGATCGACAGCCGGGAGTTGCTCTCGATGAGTTTGATGGCGTTCATTTCGCTCCACGTGCGCTCGCGAACGCTCCGCCAGTGTCCGCCGATCACGATGACGCAACCGGCGGCCAGGATGCCGAAGACCGCAAGGAACAGGAGCGCGCTGCGGAGGCCGTCCGACCCGGTTTCCCCGGATTTCGACCGGATCGCGCACAGCACGACGGGGGGAACGAGCCACAGTTGTGGGACATACCGGCCGATGTAGGAATGGGGTTGGACGAACACCGTTGCCGCCACCACGAGCAATATCCACCAGCCATACCGGTGGCTCATGAAAAACAGCAGGACGAGGGAGGCTGCGAGACCGACCGCGAAGAGCGGACCGAAAGCGCAGATTTCCGCATAGACGAGGTCGTATTGGTACCCGCCGAAAAAGGTCCGGCCCGGAATGATTTCGAACGCACCGGTCGGCTTCCCGCAGATCGTCGCCGGCTGGGCGAGCAGGTAGGAGACGACGAACCGCTGCAGCCCGTTCGTCCCGTGAAAGATCGATCCGGGCGGGTCGATGTATTCGGAACGGATCGGGTCGTTCCTGCCGCTCGCGGCATAAGGGTGGAGCGGATTCGAATGACTGATCGTGTTCGTCAGGTAGGGATTCACCCCGATGACCAGCGTCAGCAGGAGCGCCGCACCGATCGACGCAAGCATCCTTCGATCCTGCCGCTCTCCCTTTCGCCACGCAGTCCATGCCATCGGGACGACAAAAAGGAAAACGGCGATTCCGGCGTAGACGACACCCGTGGTCTTGACGTTGCAGGTCAGCGGGATGCCGCAGACGATGAAGGGAAGGAACCGTTCGTCGCGCGTTTTCGCATAACTCGCCAGGGAAAAAAGCAGGATCGTCATGAGCGATCCCATCTGGGTATCGATCATTCCGGATGTGGCCTGGATGACGACGGTCGTGTTCGCGGCGATCACGAAGGCAGCCAGAAGCCGCTCGAATCCCGACAGTCGAAACAGGACGGAGAGTCCCCAGTAGGCGATCGCGAACGAAACGAGTGCGTAGACGCCGTTGGCGCAGGAGCCGACGTCCATGTTTCCGGTGGCCAGGTAAAGTTCGGCCCCGAAGATCCACTGTGCCTTCGGGGACCACCAGACGGGGCCGCGGGAGTACCCGTCGTTCGCGTTCGCCGGGTCGATGCTCCCGTCGAAGAGCCGGGTGTTCTCGGGATCCCGGACCGGGTTCCAGCCGTCGGCCATCAGGATCGCGGCCGGCTTGTGATAGGCGACCCCGTCCCCCTCGTCGTAGAACGGAAGGGAAAACAGCGCAAGCAGGAGGACGTTCGCCAGCAGGAAGAGGCCGAACAGAACCATCGCCTTCCCGGTTTTCCCGCCGCATGACAGGTGGATTACGATCCCCGCGAGGGGCAGCGCGGCAAACAGGTGCCATTTCGTGAGGGAGATGCCGAGGAGAAATCCGGCGGCGCCGAGAAATATACAAAGGAGAGGGAACAGGAACATCGCCAGCCCGAATGGAAACAGGCTGCCGCGAATCGCGACCGACAGGCTTGCGTTGCGGATGCTCGCGAAAATCTTGTCGGACCCGGAACGTACAGCGTCGTCGAGCCTGTGAATCCCGTCCATCATCAGGAACATCTCCGCATGCCGAATCGGCAGCCGTATCAAGTGAGAATACCACCGACAATGATATAAAAGGATGGCGTTCAATCTTCCGGTCCGGGAGCGGTCGATGTCGGATAAAAAAGGTGGCGGGCACTCCGGGGAAATCGCCTCCGGAAAGCGTTTCGCCTTCGGAAAAAACTGGCGGAGTTTTCTCGACACGCTGGACGAAGGGCGGATCGGGGACGCGATCTCGTCCATCCGCAAGTTGACCGGCCTCGACTCGCTCGAAGGAATGAGTGTGGTCGACGTCGGTTCCGGAAGCGGCCTGTTCTCGCTGGCGGCCATGCGGCTGGGCGCAGCCGAGGTGCTCTCGTTCGACTACGACCCCGACAGCGTCCGCTGCGGCCTCGAGCTCAAGGAACGATTCTTCCCCGGCGACGAGCGGTGGCGAATCATCGAGGGGTCCGTGCTCGATGAGCGTTTTCTCCAGTCGATCGCGACGTTCGACATCGTCTACTCCTGGGGCGTGCTCCACCATACCGGAGACCTGTGGAGGGCGCTTTGCAACACGGGGGCGCTCGTCGGCCCGGGCGGCCTCCTCGCGATCGCGATCTACAACGACCAGGGCCTGCAAAGCCGCGTGTGGCGATGGATCAAGAAATGCTGGTGTCGAACGCCGCAGGCGCTCAGGCCTTTCCTCTTCTTTCCCATACCGCTGGCATACGAGCTGCGCTGGGCTGCGGTCGACCTGCTCTTCAGGGGCCGTTCGCCGCTGCACCGGTGGCGCTCCCAAGGCCGCGGCATGAACCCATGGCACGACTGGATCGACTGGCTCGGCGGCTACCCGTTCGAGGTTGCGAAACCCGAAGCGCTGTTCTCCTTTTTCCGGGAAATTGGTTTCTCCCTCGAACGGATGACCACCCGTGGCGGGGAATGGGGCAACAATGAACTCGTCTTCCGCCGGGGCTGATCCGCGCGTCGGCGGGCGGGCGGGGCGGCCGGTCGAGGTGTGCTACCTCCTGCCCAACCTTGAGTCCGGTGGCACCGAGCGGCACCTGCTGTCGCTCGTGCGGCGCATCGACCGCGCCCGGTTTTCTCCCCGCGTCGTCACCCTGTTCGGCGGAGGACCGATCCGGGACGACATCGAGGCGGCCGGCGTTCCGGTGCACACCCTCTCCCCGGGGGGAGGCGGCGTCTGGCGAACCTTCCGCGAACTGCTCCGGATGCTCCGTTCGCTTCCGCCGCCCGATATCCTGCACGCGTATCTCCAGACCGGCGACATCTACGGCGCGGCCGCGGCGAAAACGCTCGGCATCCCTGTCTTCATCGCAAGCAAGCGGGCGATGTGCGGCTACAAGACGGGACACCCGCTCCTCGCCCTCCTCGAAAGCGAGGCCAACCGCGTTGCGAACGCCGTCATGGTCAACTCGCGCGCGGTTGCGGAGGACGTCCGCCGGACTGAAAGACATCTCGATAATAAAATGTTTCTCGTCTACAACGGCATCGACGCGCATCCGGCGGCCGAGGAAGGCGAAGCTGCGCGCCCACCGGCCGACCTGAAATTGCCTCCGGGCGCCCCCCTTGTCTCCTACGCCGCCAACATCCGGGATGGAAAAGGACACGCATGTCTCGTCGAGGCGGCCCGCCGGGTCGTTGCCCGTATCCCCTCCGCCGTGTTCCTCCTCGTCGGCCGCGAGGATGGCGAAGCGGCTGCGGTGAGGCGGCAGATCGGATCGATGGGGCTTGAACGCAGCGTCCTGCTCACCGGCTCGCGCAGCGACGTCGGCACGATCCTGGCCTCCTCCCGACTTGTCGCGCACCCCGGGTGGCAGGAGGGACTCTCGAACGCGATCCTCGAAGCGATGGCCGCGGGGAAACCGGTGATCGCAGCCCGTGCGGGCGGGAACCCCGAAACTGTAGCCGACGGCCTGACCGGCCTGCTCGTGGAGCCCGGCGATCCGGCCGGTTTCGCGGAGGCCATCCTGCGGCTCCTGCTCGATCCGGGAAAGGCGCGGGAAATGGGCCTGGAAGGGCGTCGCAGGGCGGCGGAGGAATTCCCGCTGTCGCGGATGGTATCCTCGATCGAGCGGACCTACGAAGAGCTGCTGGACGGGAGGCCGCTCTCGTGCGCGGTCTAGTCGGCGACCCGGTTCGCGTGGCCTACATCCTCCCCGACATCGACTCGGGAGGCACGGAGAACCACGTCCTGGCGCTCGCCGGGAAAATAGACCGGAGCCGATTCGCCCCCATCGTCTACGCGACGGCCGGCGGGGGCGTGCTCGAAGCCGAATTCGCCCGGGTGGGCGTGCCGGTCCGAATCCTCCACCTGCGGCTTTCACCGGGACGGGTGGGGCTGACGCGCAGCCTTCGAAACGCGGCCGCCCTCCTTTTTCGGCTGCCCGCCATGCTGCGGAAGGATCGGGTCTCCATAATCCACGCATACCTGCCCGCCCCCAACGTGATCGGATCGGTCGTCGGTCTGCTGGCCCGCGTGCCCGTCCGCGTCGTCAGCAAGCGGGGGCTGTGCGCCTACAAGGCGGGACGGCCGCTATTGTCCTCCCTTGAAAATCTCGCCAACCGCCTGGCCTCCTGCGTGCTGGTCAACTCCGATGCGGTGCGCCGGGACGTCGAGCGGACGGAAACCGGATGGAGCGGGAAGATCCGCAGGATCTACAACGGCGTCGAACCGATCGAGCCCTGGAACCGGGCGGAGCGGGAGGCGTTCCGGTCGCGCGAAGGCATCCCGGCCGGCTCCCCGCTCGTGGTGACCGTTTCCAATTTCTTCCCGTACAAGGGACACGACACGCTGGTTCGCGCGGCCGGGTTGCTCCAACCAGCGTTTCCCGAAGTCCGGCTCGCCCTGGTCGGCCGTGATGCCGGCACGCTTGCGGCCGTGCGGCGACAGGGGGCCGAGGCCGGCCTGTCCGAAACCCTCCTCTTCCCCGGCGCGAGGTCCGACGTCGCCGACTTCCTGCGGGCCGCCGATCTGTTCGTCCACCCGTCGCGGGAAGAGGGTTTTTCCAACGCGATCCTCGAGGCGATGGCCGCCGGGTTGCCCGTTGTCGCTTTCGACGTGGGCGGAAACTCCGAAGCCGTCGTCGACGGCGAAACAGGCTTGCTCGTGCCGCCGGACGATCACGGGAAGCTGGCCGACGCGATCGCCTCGCTGCTCCGGGACCCGGACCGGGCCCGGGCCATGGGCGAGGCCGGGCGTCGCCGCGCAATAGAGCGGTTCCCGGTCACGGGGATGATTCGTGAGATCGAAGCGATGTACGAATCGCTGATTTCGGGGAGGAGCGGGAAATGTGCGGAATAGCCGGCTTCCTGGCCACGGGCGGCGCGCGGCCCGGCCAGGAACTGCTCTCCGCGATGGGCAATGCCCTGGCGCATCGGGGGCCCGATGGTTCGGGCGAATGGCTTTCTCCCGACGGTCGCATGGGACTCGCGCACCGGCGCCTCGCCATCCTCGACCTTTCCCCCGGCGG
>JANXPS010000244.1 GCA_025357175.1 Deltaproteobacteria bacterium
TAGCGGACGCCGTCGTAGCGCGCCAGGTTCGACGACGCCTCGGCCGGCGCGATGAGGTAGTAGGCGGAGAGCGCATATTCGGTGTGGGGCAGCGATACCTCGACCGGCACGGCGCCCATGGCGAGCAGCGCGTCGAGCGTATTCCCGACCGCGGCGCGAACCTGGGGATCGAGCCCCTCGCCCTCGAAATATTCCTTCGGCAGGCCGATCCGGAGCCCCTTGACGTCGCGCCCGATGGCGGCCGCATAGTCGGGCACGGGCAGGTCGAGCGAGGTCGAGTCGCGGCGGTCGTGCCCCGCCGCGATGCCGAGCATCAGCGCCGCGTCGGCGACCGAACGGGTGACCGGCCCGCCCTGGTCGAGCGAAGAGGCGAACGCGATCATGCCGTAACGCGAAACGCGTCCGTAGGTCGGCTTGAGCCCCACGACGCCGCACAACGACGCCGGCTGCCGGATCGAGCCGCCCGTGTCGGTTCCCATCGCGGCGAAGCAGAGCCCCGCGGCCACGGCCGCCGCCGTGCCGCCCGAGGAGCCGCCGGGAATGCGCGAGCGATCCCACGGGTTGAGCGTCTTGCCGAAGAAGGAGCTCTCGGTGGAGGAGCCCATCGCGAACTCGTCCATGTTCTGCTTGCCCAGGAGCACCGCCCCCGCGCCCATCACCCTCTCGGTGACGCCGGCGTCGTAGGGCGGGATGAAATTGTGGAGTATCCGGCTCCCGCAGGTCGTCCGGATTCCCTTCGTACAGAAGATGTCCTTCAGGCCCACGGGCACGCCGTGGAGGGGACCGCCGGATTCGCCCCGCGCCTGCCTCTCGTCGCACGCCAGCGCCTGCGCCATGGCGGCCTCGGGCAGGACGGTCACGTACGCGTTGACCGTGGGATTGATCGCCGCGATCCGGTCGAGCATCGCGGCCGTCAGCTCCCGGGAGGAGATCGCGCCGGAGCGGATCTTTTCGGCCGCCTCGATAAGCATCCATTCGTGAACGGGAATCGTGGACATGTTGGACTCCCTAATCTTCGATGATGCGGGGAACGCGGAACGCGTCGCCATCGCGGTCGGGCGCGTTGGCGAGCAACGCCTCGCGGTCCGGGAAGGGGACGGCAACATCCTCGCGGAACGGCGTCCCCGTCTCGACCGCGTGCGAGGTTGGAATCACGCCCGAGGTGTCGAGCCGGTCGAGCTGCTTCACATAGTCGAGAAGCTGGCCGAGCTGCCCGCCGAGCGTGTCGAGCTCGCCGTCTGAAAGCGCAAGACGCGCAAGACGCGCCACCTGCCGGACCTCGTCCGTCGAGATCGCCATCGCGAAAACCCCCGTTGAAAGTGCTCCGATAACATGATGAAAGTTCCTCAATTTACCACAGCGGCGCGGAGCGGGCAAAAGACGGATGCGCGACGGGCATCCGTGTCAAACGCATCCTGGTCGAGGTATGATGGGGCATGGAAAAAATTAGGTATTTCGCAACGACGAGCAAGGGGCTGGAAGAGACGCTGGCGGCGGAGATCGTCGCCATCGGGGGCGAAGGGATTTCCGCCGTCACGGGGGGCGTTTCCTTTTCGGGCGACGCCGCGCTCGGCATGCGCGCAAACCTTTGGCTGCGCACCGCCAACCGGGTCCTGCGCCACCTCTCCGACTTTTTCGCCCCGACGCCCGAGGCGCTCTACGACGGCGTGAAGGCGATCCGCTGGCCCGAACTTTTCGCGGTGACGCGCACCATCGCCGTCGACGCCACCGTGCGCGACTCCGGAATCACGCACTCGCACTTCGCGGCTCAAAAGGCCAAGGACGCGGTCGTCGACGCATTCCGCGAGGCGTGCGGCTCCCGACCCGACGTCGACCGGCTGGCGGCACAGGTCCGGATCAACCTCCGCATCGTCCGGGACGAAGCCACCCTGTCGCTCGACCTGTCGGGCGAAAGCCTCAATCGGCGGGGCTATCGCACCGACCCTGCCGCCGCCTCCCTGAGGGAGACGCTGGCCGCGGGAATCCTCCTGCTGGCCGAATACGGCGGCGAACGACCGCTCATCGACCCTGCGTGCGGGGCGGGAACCATCCCGATCGAGGCCGCGCTGATCGCCTCGAACACCGCGCCGGGCCTGCTCCGCGACGACTTCGGCTTCAAGAACCTGCACGACTTCGATCCGAAGCGGTGGACGCGCCTGGTCGCGGAGGCCGGCGACGCGGTGCAGCCACGCAGGATGGCCCCGATCTCCGGCTACGACATCTCGCCGGTTTCGCTCAACGACGCCCGCCGGAACGCGCACAACGTCGGCTTTTCCGACCGGATATCCTTCTCGGTCCGCGACGTCTCGGCGCTGGCCCCCGAGGGAGTTCCCGGACTCATCGTCTGCAACCCTCCGTACGGGGTGCGGCTCAAAGGGGGCGACGCCGGCATCGAGCCGTTCTACGCGGGACTCGGAAAGGCGCTCAAGGACCATTGCGGCGGCTGGACCGCCTGGATCCTGTCGGGCAACGCCGACGCGACCCGCGCGCTGAAGCTCAAGACATCCCACCGCATTCCGATCATGAACGGGCCGATCGACTGCCGATTCCTGCGGTACGACCTGCGGCCCAACGCTTCGGAAGGAAAGACACAGGCGCGATGATTCCCGGAATCGGAAATCCCGGAAAAGGGTACGAGCTGCGCCCGATCGGCGTGGTCCGGTCGCCGCTCAAGAGCCTCTCGAGCGCGCCGTCCCAGGAAGTCCTGTCGAACGTCGTGGCCGAGGTCGTCGTCGACCCGTCGGTCGCGGCGGGGCTGAAGGGGATGATCGAGCGGGTCCACCCGATCTGGGTCGCATCGCTTCCCGACGGACAGCACCGCAGGCGGGCGAAAATCATCATCCTGTGCTGGCTTCACGAGGCGCACCGGGGGCAGCTGCTCGTCCACCCGAGGGGCGACACGTCCCGCCCGATGCGAGGCGTCTTCGCGACCCGGTCGCCGCACAGGCCCAACCCGATTTCGCTGCACACGGTGATCCTGCTGGAAGTGAAGGGGAACGTGCTGCGCGTCCAGGGGCTTGACGCGATCGACGGGACGCCCGTCGTCGACATCAAGCCGCACGCCCCGGAGCTCGACGATTAGGCCGGCGGAATCGTTGCGGGGACGAAACTAGTCGCCGAAGGGGTCTTCTCCGGGGGGCAGTTCCTCGGCCAGGTCGGCCAGATGGTCGACGACCTCGGGCGGGATCGTCGCGGGCGCAACGGAACCGGGCTTCAGGTAGGGTGCGCACTGCGCGCAATGACGCGCATGGTGGGCGGCCACCTCGGTCATCGCCGGGGGAAGGTCGCCCGAGGCGAAGAGACCGACCAGTTGCCGGGCGAACTGCTGCCGTTCCTCGATCGTGCAGGTCGTGTACCGTTCGATGTCGGCCCTGTGCTCGCGCGCCTTCTGGGCGACGAACGCCTTGAGCTGCTCGCGCACCTCGTCGGGAATCTCCTCGCACCGGATCGACCGGCACAGGATGCGCGTCTTGTCGTAGGTTTTAAGGAAACTGGTGCAGACGTCGCACAGCTTGATGTGCTCGCCCAGCTCGTCGCGAAGATGGGGCTCCATCGATCCGTCGAAATAATCGCCGAGCAGGTACACGAGCTCTTTGCAGTTCATCGGCTACTCCACCTTCCCCTGCGTCATGTAGCGGGTCAGGCGCTCCCGCAGGTAAAGCCGCGCCCGGTGGAGTCGCGACTTCACGGCCGGCACGGACAATCCGAGAATCTCGGAGGTCTCCTCGTTCGAAAGACCCTCGACGTCGCTCAGCACGAACACGACGCGATACTTCTCGGAGAGGCTGTCTGTATACCTCTGGATGATTTCGCCCAGCTCCTTGTTCAGCAGGTTCCGCTCGACTTCCTTGCTCCAGTCGTCGACAAGGCTTGCGTGCATGCCCTCCTCGGTGAATACGGGCATGAACTCTTCGATCGAGACGGTCTCGTTGCGCCGTTTGCCGCGCAGCCGCATCAGGCAGCTGTTTACGCAGATACGGTATATCCAGGAATAGAGCGCCGAGTCGCCCTTGAACGTCCCGACCTTTCGAATGACCGTGATGAAAACGTCCTGGGCCACTTCCTGGGCATCGCTGTCGTTCTTGAGGATCGACAGCGCCAGACTGTAGACCTTCCCGTGGAAGCGATCGAACAGCGCCTCGACCGACTCCTCGGAACCGGCTCTCAGTTCCTCGAGGAGTACGTTGTCGTCCTGCAACCGCTCGGTTGACATTGCCTCTCCCTTATCTGATTCGGACTGCACCGCCACGGTTTCGAAAAACCTCGTCCCGGCGTCAAGAATTACACAATTCGCCCGATTCACGCAAGGAGACGCGTGTTTTTAAGCAGTTCCCGTCTTGGCGGGCGAAGTGGAATACCGTACAATCAAGGACAGAGCGCGGCTTGCGGATGATACGCTGCCGCCGACGGGGGAATCAGGTTACCGTGAAGAAAAAACAGGTGCTCGTAACCACGCTGCTGGTCGCGGCGACAGCGACTTTCGTTTTTGCCCTGCTCAAGCGTCGGCAGGACCAGAAACTCGCTCCGCTTTACGGCCGCCCCAGCGGCGGGGAACGCGACGGGGAAGAACTGCTTTTCATCGGTTCCTGAGAAACCGGGCCGCAACTTCCTGCCTCAGTAGAACAGTTCCATCTTTGCCGCCCGGACGAGCAGTTTCTTGAGCCCGTAGACCGGGAACCGGACGATCAGTTTCTGCTCGGAACCTTCCCCCTCGCAAGCCTCCACGCGCCCTTCCCCGAAAACGGGATGGCTCACCCTTTTGGGGCTGTTGGGGTCCAGTTTCTTCTTTTCGACGAAAGAGGGCTCTTCCCGTTCCGCCGCCCGGCGAACGACGGGCGCCCGCGCCGGCCTGCTGTCGGTCCGCGTCGGGGACGGCCGGGTCTGGGACAGATAACTGCTCGTCGTCTCGACGCGCGACCCGGTCGGATAGGGCCTGCCCCCGAAAAACCGGGACCGTTCCTTCTCCGCCTCGTCCGAGGTCTCGTCTTCCCACCGCACCATCGCCTTCGGGATTTCCGAAATGAACCGCGAGGGAACCGCGTCCTTCCATGAGCCGAACAGGTTGCGCCGCCTGGCGAACGAGATCGTGGCGCGTTCCCGCGCCCGGGTCAGCCCCACGTAGAACAGGCGCCGTTCCTCCTCGACCTCCTTCTCGTCGTCGGCCGACCGGGAATGGGGCAGCAGCCCCTCCTCGACGCCGACCAGGAAGATCACCGGGAATTCGAGCCCCTTGGCGTTGTGAAGCGTCATCAGCCGGACCGCCTCGCCCTCTTCCGCGTTCATGTCGCGCGGCGAGAGCGAAACCGTCTCGAGGAACGCCGTGACGCCCTCTTCGCCCACCCCGTCGAAAGTCTCCGCCATCCGAAGAAGTTCCCCGATGTTGGCGAGGTCGTCCTCGCGCTCCTTCGCCGTGGCGCTCCCTCCCGCCTCGCGGACCCAGTCTAGATATCCGCCTTCGGTGAGCAGCGTTTTCAGCGCCTCCCCCGTGCTTCGTTCGGGCAGCGCCGAAAGCCACGCGTCCCTGACCTGGAACAGCGATTCGAGCTGCGGAATCCCCGCCAGCATCGCGGAAAGCGGAACGCCGCCGCGCCGGGCGCTTTCGGACGCTGCGGACAGCTTGGCCTCGCCGACGCCGCGCCTGGGCGCCTTGAGCAGCCGCTTGAGGGAAACCAGGTCGTCGGGATGCAGCACCCACTTGAGCCAGGAAACCGCGTCGCGCACGACGGCCCTGTCGTAGAACGAGAGCGCCCCGCGCAGGACATATTTGACGTCCCGGAGCCGCAGGGCATCCTCGAACGCCCTGGACTGGCTGTTGATCCGGTAGAAGACGGCGATGTC
>JANXPS010000246.1 GCA_025357175.1 Deltaproteobacteria bacterium
CCATCGGCTCTTCGACGATGTTGAGCAGCACCGGCGTCACGCCGCCCGCCTTGAGCCCCTCGGCCACCTTGACCGCCATCGCCGCCGTGTTGCCGTAGGACGACGCGTAGACGACCGGCACCCGTATTTCGGTCACGCGCGAGGCGAAGGATGCGCGCTCCTCGTACCGGGCGATGAACTTCCGGGGGTCCTTGCGCAGGATCGGCCCGTGGGAGGTGGCGATCATCCTGATCGGCATGCCCGCAAGCCGTCCGACCGCCTTGAGGATGTGCTCGCGGTACGGCCGCATGATGGTGCCGTAATAGAATTCGAATGCGCGCCAGTGGTCTTCGGGCCTTGCAAGCTCGTCGTCGAAATATTCGTCCGAGCTGTAGTGCGCGCCGAGGAAATCGCAAGGGAACAGGATGCCGTCTTCCGCCAGCCAGGTCAGCATCGTGTCGGGCCAGTGCAGGAAAGGGGCGTTGATGAAACTGAGCGTCTTGCCGCCCAGCGGAAGCGTGTCGTTATCGCTGACGACGAGCGACTTGTATTCGCCGTTGACGATGTTGTCGATGAACGTCTTGGCCGACCGGCTCAGCACGACCGTGATGCCGGGGTTTGCGGCGATGAGGTCGACGATGGCCCCCGAGTGGTCGGGCTCGGAGTGATTGATGACGACGTAGTCGATCTTCCCGACCGGCATCACCTTCGAGATGTGGCCCAGCCACTCGGCTGCGAAGGGGCGCTTGACGCACTCGATCAGCGCCGTCTTTTCGGTGCCCCTGACCAGGTAGGCGTTGTAGGTGGTCCCGAACTCGGTCGGGATGACGATGTCGAACACGGTGAGACCGGGATCCTTGACCCCGACCGCGAATACGTCCGGCGCCAGCGCGACCGTCGTCATTGCTAATCTTCCACGGGTTCGAAATCGGACTTGGAGGCGCCGCACAGCGGGCAGCACCAGTCCTCGGGCAGACTTTCGAACGAGGTGCCCGGATCGACGCCGCTGTCGGGATCGCCGGCCGCCGGATCGTAGATGAAGCCGCATGGGATGCAACGCCATTTTTTCATTTGGATCATTCCTCCGGGTGCTGATTGATTGGTCAGGCCTTTAATATATGCGAATCCGCCTTTGCGCGTTTCACGAAACTTGCGACCGCGCGGGCGACTTTATCCGGCGAGTCGGGCCCGCGCCGCTTCCGTTTCGCGCGCAGGGCGTCCCACCGCTCCTCGGGAAAGTCCTCCGCCCTCAGGGCGAGGCCGGGACGCACCAGGCCGACTCGGACCGCCGGAGAAAGCGCCTTCGCGAGCGCCTTCGCCTCCGCCTCGACCGCCACCTTGGACAGGCAGTACGGGATGTACGACGGCCACAGTCTCGAGGCGCCGGCGTCGCCCAGGAAAACGATCGCGGGAGGACCCGGCGAGGCAAGCAGCAGGGGCAGGCACGCCTGGGTCAGCAGGAATGGCGCGCGAGTGTTCACGGCGAAAACCTCGTCCCACACGGAGACGGTTACTTCGCCGATCGGCGTCCTGGGGAAGAGGGCGGCATTGTGCACCAGCAGGTCGAGGCGGCCGAACGTTTCCCGGAAATGTCCGGCGAAGGGCGGGAAGGAATCGGGACGACGCAAATCGAGCGGCAGGGCAACACCGGCGGCCCGGGCAGCCAGCGCGTCAGCCGCCTCGCGCGACTCCCTGTACGTCAGGACGACCAGAAACCCGACGCGCGCCAGTTCGTGGACGATCGCCGCTCCGATCCGCCGCCCTCCGCCGGTGACCAGCGCAACGGGACGGTTGTCGCCCGGTCCGGCCTGTCTCCCGTTGCGCGCCATCCCGGCCTCCCGTCATGCGGCGAATCCGCGTTCGTTTCCAGTCATTATATAATCGAGGCAATGGAGATGGCGGCATGAGCGAATGGATAATGCAGTTGCGGGATCTGCCTTACGTGGCGGCCGACGTCGAAACGACCGGGCTTTCACCCGGAAACGGCGACCGGATCTGCGAGATCGGCCTGGTCCGTTTTCTGCGCGGTTCGGCCATCGACTCGTTCGTTTCGCTCGTGAACCCGCTGCGACCGATCTCGGCCGGCGCATCGGCGGTCAACGGCATCACCGACGCGATGGTGGCCGCCGCACCCGTTTTTTCGGACCTATTTCCACGTATCGTCGAATTCCTCGGAGACGACCCGGTCGTATTTCACAACGCCCCGTTCGACCTGTCGTTCCTGCGCGCCGAATCGCGTTTCGCGGGATATTCCTGGCCCGCCAACCCGGTCGTCGATACGCTGACCCTCGCCCGCGACAGCGGCCGCTTCCGGAGCCACAACCTTTCGACCCTTTGCCGCGAGTGCGGCATTGCCTCGTCGTTTCACCGTGCCGAGGCCGACGCCTGGGCTGCCGGGCGACTGCTGCTGCACCTGTTGCCGTAGCCGCCCGCTACTTCTTTTTCGACTTCTTTCCTTCACGCGCCAGATACGCCTTTGTGAGCGAGGCGAGCAGCTCTTCGCGCTGGTCGTAGAGCCGCTTCAGGGGGCGCTTCTTCGAGCGCGTGAGGACGTAAGAGGTCAAGAGCGGCAGCGCGATGGTCGTGTCGAGGTAGCAAACGACCGCGTCGGGCAGGTTGTCGGGATCGACCTTGCCCCACGATACCGCCTCGGACGGCGTGGCGCCCGAGAGGCCGCC
>JANXPS010000051.1 GCA_025357175.1 Deltaproteobacteria bacterium
GCTCAGGACGTCCTTTCGCTCGGCAAGCCACGCCACGGATTCTACGTGGAGCGGGTGCACGGCGAACAGGGCGGCGACCGCCCCGCTCTCCCATGTCCTGCCGGTCATCCTTCGACACAGGTGGAACAGCAGCAGCGTGCCGGCCAGGTGGAAGAAGAGGTTGACCAGGTGATGCATTCCCGGTGCCATGCCGAACAGGGAGACGTCGATCATATGGGAGATCCAGGTCAGGGGATGCCAATTGGCGGCCTGGAACGTGGTGAAGGCCCACCGGATGCCTGCGAACGTCAGCCCCTTCGGAACGAAGGGATTTCTCTCGAAGTATATTGGGTCGTCGAGCGATATGAACGGGTAGCCGCCGACCTTCCAGTAGACGGCGATGACGATCGCGACCAGGAATGCGGCGATCGCATCGCGGCGGAGGCTTTTCACGGAAGTCCGGCCAGGCGCCGTTTCACGGCTTCGTGGGTGTCAGGGAGTACGGGCGGAGCCGTCAGGGCTTCTTCGTACCGTGCCCGGGCCTGTTCGTTCGACCCGGCCATCTCCAGAATGCGCCCTTGGGCCAGAAACGCTTCGGCCTTTCCGGGCGCGAGTTGGATCACCACCTGGAACTGGGCTGCGGCCGCATCGAAATCGCCGGCCTTCCGTCGAACTTCGGCCAGGGCGAGGCGCGGGGGAAGGTCGGCGGGGCCGAGTCGCACCGCCTCTTCGAATTGAGCCTGCGCCGCCGCGGCATCGCCCTTCCCGGCGAACAATTTCGCCAGGTTGAAATGAAGGGAACCCCGCAACGGGATCTCCCGGATTCCCTCGTTGAAGGCTGCGGCCGCCTCGTCCGTTTTCCCCGATCCCGCGAGCGCGATCCCCAGCCCCTCGAATGCGTAACCGCGGTCGAACGGCTTCAATCCCGGCACGGAAAGCACCCTCCGGAATTCGGCGGCCGCCTCGGGATATTTCTCGTCGGCGGCCAGGTAGTCCGCAAGCATCAGGCGCGTTTTCCAGAAGTCCGGACCGGTTTGAAGAAATTCCCGGGCTTTCGCGATGGCGGCCTTGCGATCCCCCATCCGATCGAGGATCGTCAGGTAGTTCAACTGGATCTCGAGGCCGGAGTCCGATTTCGTGGCACGCGGCAGGATCCGTTCCTCCTGTTCCTTCGCCCTCGCGAGATCGCCGACCGTATAGAGTTCCTGCGCGTACTGGTTGATGTAGCCGGCGTCGTTCCGGGAGTATTCGGCCCCCTTCCCGAAGATGGCCGCCCCGTCCTTCCAGAAATGGAGCTGGCGGCGTGAAAGAATCGCCAGGGGCAGCAGCAGAAGCACGGCCAGGACGGGAATCGCCCCCTTGTGAAACCGGGGCGGGATAACGGCTGCCGCCATCCAGACGAACGCGATCGCCGCCCCGATGTGCGGGATGTAGGTGAAGCGGTCCGAAATCCACTGGCACCCGATGGGTCCGAAGATGCCGCTCAGCGGAAAGATCGCGACCAGATACCACACCCACCCGGCGATGAGGCAGGGCCTCTTGCGCCCGTATGCGACCACAAGCGCCGTAATGATCGAAACACCCACCGCAGCCGGAATCAGCATTCCCGAAAATTGGTCCCAGGGCGCCTGGAAATACCGCAGCATCAGTTCCCGTGGGCAGACTGTCTGGTAAAGGTAGAAAAGGTCGGCGGAAAAGGAATGCTCGATCCGCGAGAAGAAAGGATCGCCCACGCGGAGCCCGCCCACTTCCTTGTGGATGAGGATCGTGGCGATCGATGCCACCCCCGACAGGACGAACAGCGGTATTTTCTCCCGTACCAGCGACAGCAACCGCCCGCCGGGGCTCCCTTCGGCAGATTCCTGCCGAAACCGTCCCAACGGCCAGAAATCGAGGATGATCAGCAGCGCCGGCAGCGGGGCGATCACCGGCTTGGTCAGCAATCCGAGCAGGAAGGAGAAAAGGAGCGCCGCGTACCAGCGCCCCCTACCCGTGCGGACGTACCGGAGGTAGCAGGCCAGGGAAACGAGCAGGAAAAAGACCGAGAGGACATCTTTCCGCTCCGCCACCCATGCGACGGATTCGACCCTCATGGGATGGAAGGCCACGAGCGCCGCAGCGAGGATGCTCTTGTCGAGTGCCCCCGTCATTCGCCACAGGAGCAGCAGCAGGATCGCCATGTCGAAGGCGTGAAGCAGGATGTTCGTCAGGTGAAAGCCGCGCGAGGCCATGCCGAACAGTTCCACGTCGGCCATGAAGGACAGCTGCGTGACGGGAATGTAGAACCCGTACCGGGTTACGGAAAACGCCCGGACGATGTCGGCCTTGTTGAGTCCCCGCTGGATGAGGTCGTTGCCCGTGACGTAATCTCCGTCATCGAACGCAAGCATCCTGAAATCGACCGCGGGCCAGTACAGCATGACCAGAAGGAGCGCGAGAACGAGGGCGGCAAACAGGGCACGGCCCCACGAACCCTTTGGCGCAGGCTCCGCGGCAGGAAAGCCGTCGGGGAAAAAGCGGCTGCTCATTTCAACCTGCCCAGCCGTTTTCGCACGTTCTCGAGCGTATCGGTGAGCACCGCGGGGAGGCTCAACGCCTTTTCGTAGCACGCCCGGGCCTCGGCCGTCGAACCGGCCATCTCGAGGATGCGTCCCCGGGCCAGGAACTCTTCCGACTTGCCGGGCGCCAGGCGCGCCACCGCTTCGAATTGGAGGGCGGCGGCATCGGCCCTGCCTGCCCGGAGTTGAAGTTCAGCCAGCCCCAGTCGGGGTTGCAGGCTGCCGGGATCGCGTTGAACCGCTTCTTCGTAATGAGCCATCGCCTGACGGTCTTCGCCCCGAGTTGCGAACAGCCGCGCCAGATTGTAATGCAGCGACGCCTTTGCGGGCGATATCCGCAGCGCTTCGTTGAATGTCCCCAGCGCCTCGTCGTTGCGGCCCAACCCCACGAGGGCGATTCCCAACCCTTCCAGGGCGTATCCCCGGTCTTCGGGCTTGATCCCACCAACTTCGAGGACCACGCGGTATTCGACGGCCGCCTCTGAAAAGTATTCTTCCGAGGCCAGGCAATCGGCCATCAGCAGCCGCGTTTTCCAGAAGTTCGGGTCCTTGCGGAGGTAATCCCGGGCGGCCGCGATGGCGCCTTTTCGGTCCCCCGCGCGCTCGAGGATCTTTATGTGGTTGGTCTGGATGTAGCTGCCCTCCTGGCGATCCATCGCCAAGGGGAGTATCCGCGTTTCCTCCTCCCTGGCGCGGTTGAAATCGCCCTGGATCAGCAGTTCCTCGACGTGGCGACTGATATCGCCCGTCTCCCGGGTGACCTGCGCCTTCCATCCGAAGAAGGTGGCGCTGTCTTTCCAGACCATGAGCAGACGACGCGTAAGAATAGCCAAAACCAGGAGCAGGAGCGCTCCGAGCAGGGGAAGGAGCCATCGGGGGGCGCGGCGAGGCACCATGCCGGATGCGAACCAGACTGCGGCCACCATCAACCCCACGTGCGGGATGTACGTGAATCTGTCGGAGATCCACTGCATACCGCTGGGGACGATGCCGCTGACCGGGAAAATGGCGACCAGGTACCACACCCATCCGGTCGCAAGATAGGGTCTCCTGCCGGCGCACCGGACCACAGCCGCGGTGATGACGCCCACGCCCGCCATCGGCAGAAGGACCGAGTTGTACCGGGGCCAGGACTGCCCGAAATTCAACAGGACCCGGTTCCGTGGCCAAACGGTCTGGCAAAGGTAGATCAGGTCGGAGTAGAAGGAATGCCCGATGCGGGAAATGAAGGAATAGTCCGCCATGATCTGATCTCCCGGTTTCTGGAGGTGGATCGTGACGAGTGCCGCAAGCAGCGAGACGAGGAGCAGCGGGATTTTCTCGATAGCCAGTGAACGGATCCTTTTTCCCTGGGTTTCTCCCGCCCCGGGTCGGAAGCGCCCCAATGGCCAGAAATCGAGCAGAAACAGGAGAAACGGCAAGGTAACCAGCATCGGCTTGGACAGCAGGCCCAGGATGGTGCAAAGGAAAAGCGCTCCGTACCAGCGCCATTTTCCCGAGCGTGCGTAACGAAGGTAGGCGGCCATCGAAAGGAGCATGAAAAAGACAGAGAGGACGTCCTTGCGTTCAGCGACCCAGGCAACGGATTCGACCCGCAGGGGGTGGAAGGCCACAAGCGCGACCGCGAACGCGCTCTTGCCTGCCGCACCCGTCATCCGCCACAAAAGCAGGTACAGGATCGCCATGTTGACGGCGTGCAGGAGAATGTTCGTGAAGTGGAATCCGCGGGGCGCCATGCCGAACAGCTCGACGTCGGCCATGAGCGACAACTTCGTGACGGGTA
>JANXPS010000061.1 GCA_025357175.1 Deltaproteobacteria bacterium
CTGCTCTATCCGCCTGAGCTACGGGGGCACTTCTGGTCTACTCGTCGAATTCGATAAGCGAAAACACTTTTTGACCCGAAAGTTTTTCACGCCCTTTCAGGAACAGCAGTTCTGCCAGGAAGCAGCATTCGACAATTTCGGCGCCCATGCTGGTCAGTAGGCCCGACACGGCAGAAACGGTGCCGCCCGTTGCGAGCACGTCGTCGGCGATGACCACTCGCATTCCGGGCGTGATCGCGTCGGCGTGGATTTCGAGTTTGTCCTTGCCATATTCGAGGTCGTAGGTTGCCGAAACGGTCTTGTACGGCAGTTTGCCGGACTTTCGGACCAGGATGACCCCCGTGCCGAGTTTGTAAGCCAGGGCGGCGCCCATGACGAATCCGCGCGCTTCTATGCCCACGACCGCGTCGATCTTCTTGTCGAAGTACCGGTGCGAAATCAGGTCGATCGTCTCCTGGAACGAGGTCGGATCGGCCAGCAGCGTCGTGATGTCCTTGAACTGGATTCCCTTGATCGGAAAGTCGGGGACGTTCCGGATCTGCTTCTTGAGGTCGCTCACCATCGGCTCATCATTCCTCTGTCGTGATTTGAATGCCGGGAAAACGGATTGTATCCGAATTCGGGACGATTGTCGCCATTACCATTTCCATCGACGCAGCGATTTCATTGCGTCATAGCGTGTCATATCGAGATGAAGCGGGGTTACGGAAATGAAACCCGATTCGACGGCTTCGAGGTCCGATCCGGGTATCCCTTCGTGGGAGAGCTTGTCGCCCCCGATCCAATAATAGTGGCGCCCTCTCGGGTCGCGCTTCCGGACGATCGCATCTCCGTAGATCCGTCTTCCCATGCGGGTTATGCGGATTCCGCGGATTTCCGGTTCGGGAATCGCCGGGACATTCACGTTGAGGAGCGTGTCCTTGGGAATTCCGTGTTCAAGCGTGTTGCGGGCGACCTTGGCGGCGAAGGTCGCGGCGATGTCGAAATCGAAACGTTCCCATGTCGCGAGGGAAATGGCGATCGACGGGATCCCCAGAAGCGTCCCTTCTAGTGCGGCTGCGACGGTCCCGGAGTAGGTAATGTCGTCTCCCATGTTCGCGCCCTTGTTGATGCCCGACACGACCATGGTGATTTTCCGGCGGCGAAGGATGCCATTTATCGCGAGGTTGACGCAATCGGTCGGCGTTCCGTCGACGGAGTACCACCCGGGGGAGGTTTCCTCGACGCGCAAGGGATGCGACAGCGAGAGGGAATGGCCGGCCGCGCTGCGTTCACGGTCAGGCGCCACGACCACGACGTCGCCAATCTCAAGCATTGCGGCTGCAAGAGCCTTGATTCCGGGGGACCGAATGCCGTCGTCATTCGAGACGACTATCAGCGGCGTTCCTGCTGCGGACTTTTTCAAACGGCCTTTCTCCTTCGGCGGGTCTACAGTCGTTTCGGATTAAAAAAAGGGGCTACGGCGATTCCCGTAACCCCTTTGAATATTTCATGGTCGGGACGACTGGATTTGAACCAGCGACCCCTTGCACCCCATGCAAGTGCGCTACCAAGCTGCGCTACGTCCCGACACGAAAGACAGATATAGTACCCTGCCCGCTCGGTCTTGTCACGCAAAATACGACGAGGGAATGCCGCTTCCCGTTATCGCCGGTTGTAATCGTCTTCGATGCGCTCGATGTCGTCTTCGCCGACGTAGTCGCCCGTCTGGATCTCGATGATGACCAGGTCGACTTTTCCGATATTTTGGACCCTGTGTACGGCCCCGAGGGGAATGCTCAAATCGTCGCCGGGCGACATGCGGATTTCCTCGTCTCCCCGCGTCACGATCGCCTCGCCCTGGACGATGTGCCAGTGCTCGGCCCGTTTCTTGTGGCGCTGAAGGCTCAGGCGTTGCCCGGGGTGAACCAGGAACCGCTTGACTTTATAGCCCTGATCGACGAAGAGGACGAGATAATAGCCCCACGGCCGATCCCCGCGTTTTCCGGCCAGACGGTTGAAGAAATTTGCGACACGATCCTGGAGGTTGAGAGCCACCGGTTTTCCTTTTCAGCGGTCAAGAATGGTTTTGATCGCCAGAAGTTCTTTCTTGACCAGGAGCAGCGCCGCTTTTGTGGGGTTGGTTTTCAGGTCGAGAGAGAACTGCTTGTGCTTCTCTTTCATCCGGTCTTTCAATTGGAGGCGGGCCCCTTCGATCGTGAACCGCTCGACGTGGAGCATCTGGCAGATTTCAAGCAGAACTTCGACTTCGTTACGTTTGTAAACGCGATGCTTTGCACGGTTTTTGGCAGTCGCGAGATTGAACTCGGTCTCCCAGAAGCGGATCACATAGGGCTTCACGCCGAGAAGATCGCTGACCTCCCCGATTTTGAAATAAAATTTGTCGGGAATCGCGGGAAATGTCACTTCGGTGGAAGTCGCCCGACTCAACTCTGGGGCGGTTCGTTGATGAAGGCTTTCAAAATCTGGCTGGGCCGGAATGTGAGCACCCGCCGGGCGGTTATTTCGATGTCGTCGCCCGTTTGCGGATTGCGCCCTTTTCGGGGTCGCTTGTCCCGGAGCACGAAGTTTCCGAAGCCGGAAATCTTGATTTTGTCCCCTGCTTTGAGGGTATTTTTAAGCGTGTCGAAGATATCCTCGACAATCTCCTGAGCCTCTTTCTTGGAAAGGCCGGCCTTCTCGTAAACGATGTCCACCAGATCTGCTTTGGTCATTCGGCCCTCCTCGGTTTTCGCCCCCCCCTTACGAGGTGCGAATCTTTCCGCCGAAGCGATTATCCAATAAATTTAATATCTTGGTATGTATACTATTAACCTCTGACTCCGTCAAGGTTCTGTCGGAGGGCTGCAGCTTGATTCGGAAAGCGATGCTTTTTTTCCCTTCGCCGATTTTCTCGCCCGTAAAAACATCGAATACCGCAGCGGACTCTATTTCGGTCGAGAGTTCCCGGACCATTGCGAGGATGTCCCCGACCGCTGCAACCGAGGGCACTACGCAGGCGTAATCCCGGAAAACAGGCGGGAACTTGGGAATCTCCCGGTGAATCGCCGGCCGCTCGACATTCGACAGGGCAACCGGGACGCGCAACTCGGCGTAGCATACGGGCCGTTCGATGTCGAAAGCGGAAAGCAGTTCGTGGCAGATCACGCCCACCCAACCGACGGTTTCTCCGGACATGATGATTTCGGCCGCCTGCCCTTCCACGTAGAAAGGCTTCGACCGGGTTGGGACGAAATGGACCGTCCCGGTCCCCAGGACGTTCAGAACGGTCTCCGTGACGCCCTTGATGTCGAAGAAGTCGACCCATTCGTGTGCGCCGGACCACGCCCCCGGCAGGCGGTGGCCGTACATGGCGAAGGCCAGTCGCTGTTCCTCGAACAGGGAATTTGCGAGCGATTTCCCGAACGCCTTCCCCGTCTCAAACAGGCGAACCTCGTCGATGAAGCGTCGCACGTTCGAGGAGACGTTCCGGAGAAGTCCGGCCAGGAGATCGGGACGCATCACCGTCATGTCGTCGGAAAGCGGATTGGCAAGCCGCATGGCATCGGCCGGGTCGAAACCGAGGAGGGCAGCATGACGGCTCAATTCGTTTTCGGATACGAAGGAGTAGTTGAGGACCTGGGAAAACCCCTGGGTGCGCAGGAATTCGGATGCGCGTTCGACGGTCGCGGTCAGGCGGTCATCGGGGGAAAATTCGGGAGCCTCCGATTCGGGATAGGTCGTCGGGATCGAATCGTAGCCGGTCAATCGGGCGACTTCCTCGACAAGGTCGATTTCGCGGTCGATGTCGAAGCGATGGGGTGCGACCCCGATCCGCCAGCTTCCGGGTTCGGAGATCTCGACAGGGAACGCCATCCGGTCGAAAATCGCCCGGCACCCCTCTTCGCCGTATGGTCGTCCGATGATCCGGTCTGCTTGGGAGGGCCGAAAAGAGACTAACCGGCCGAAAGGTCGATCCCCGCCGAGATCGATCGTACCGGGTGCGGCGACCAGTGCGGTGTTTCCGGACAGGAGCGAGATGGCTCTTTGAAGCGCGTAAAGGGTACCGGCGGGATCGACGCCTCGTTCGAACCGATACGAGGACTCGCTCGAGATTCCCATGCGGCGTGCGGCGAAACGAACGGCGGATGGCGCGAAGTGGGCGCTCTCGAAGAGGACGCGTTTCGTCGTGGGGAGAACCTCGGTGTTCTCTCCGCCCATGACCCCGGCGACGGCGACAGGCCGGTCGCCGTCCCAGATCAGAAGCATGTCGGGCAGCGCCTTGCGTTTTGCCCCGTCGAGGGTGACGAACTCGCGTTCGATGTTCGAGCGCCGGACATCGATACGCTGGCCGGCGAGGCGGTCGAGGTCGAACGCGTGCATCGGCTGGCCGACTTCGAGCAGCAGGTAGTTGGTGATGTCCACGACG
This sequence comes from Deltaproteobacteria bacterium, assembly GCA_025357175.1. Lineage (GTDB taxonomy): Bacteria > Desulfobacterota > Deferrimicrobia > Deferrimicrobiales > Deferrimicrobiaceae > JANXPS01. The sequence goes on from JANXPS010000061.1 coordinate 4,409, forward strand.
TTGTTGATGGGACGTATCCCGCAGAGCGAAAGTCGGCGTTGAATCCAGGCGGGAGACGCGGCGATCTCGAGGCCGGTCACGACACGGGCCGAATAGCGCGGGCAAAGGTCGGGATCGGAGACGGTCACGGATGCAAGCGCGTCGATCGAAGGACCCGATTCGGCGAAGGCGGCCGGGGGCAGCACCACCATTTCGCCGGTGATCGCGGCGACTTCACGCGCGACGCCGAGAACGCTCAGGCAGTCGCCTCGGTTGGGGGTGATCTCGATTTCGAGCAGGTGGTCGGAAAGGCCGAGGGCGACGGCCAGCGGCGTGCCGGGGACCGAGTCGGCCGGGAGAATCATGATGCCGGCGGATTCTTCGGCGAGGCGCAGTTCGGTTTCGGAACAGAGCATGCCCTCGGACGCTTCACCGCGAATTTTAGCCTTTTTGATCTCGATGCCGTTCGGAAGTTTCGCGCCGATCTTGGACAACGCGACGTGGTCCCCTTCGGACATGTTCCTGGCGCCGCAGACGATGGCGTATTCTTTTTCGCCGTCGGTTACGCGGCAAAGCGAAAGCTTGTCGGCGTTGGGATGCGGTTTCTTTTCGAGGATCTTCGCGACGACGACGAGGTCAAGCCCGTCGCCGAGGAAGCGGCAGGCGGAGACCTCGATCCCGGCCATGGTAAGCGCCTCCTGAAGTTGCACGGGAGACAACCGGGTATCGATGAATTCACGAAGCCAGGAATAAAGGATCTTCAAAGCGCGAATCCCCCAGGAGTGGACAGTCGGCTAAAAACGGGAAAGGAAGCGAAGGTCGTTTTCGAAGAACAGGCGGATGTCTCCGATTCCGTGTCTAAGCATCGCGATCCGCTCGACGCCCATACCGAAAGCGAAGCCGGTGTAGAGGTCGGGATCGTAATCGACGAATCCGAAAACGGCGGGGTCGATCATGCCGCAGCCGAGGATTTCAAGCCAGCCGCTGTTTTTGCATACCCGGCAACCGTTTCCGCCGCAGATGACGCATTCGATGTCGACCTCGGCGGAAGGTTCGGTGAAGGGGAAGAAGCTGGGCCGAAACCGGAGCGGCCTGCGTTGGCCGAACATCATGCTGCAGAACTCGGTCAGTAATCCCTTGAGATCGGAGAACGTCACGTTCTTGTCGACGGCGAAACCCTCGACCTGGTGGAACATGGGGCTATGGGTGATGTCGGAATCGCAGCGATAGACCGCACCGGGAGCGACGACCCTGACGGGAGGCCTGGCGGATTCCATCGTGCGGATCTGGATGGGCGAGGTGTGCGTGCGGAGCAGCAGGTCGGGGGAAGGGCCGTCCATGAAAAATGTGTCCTGCATTTCGCGGGCAGGGTGGTCGGCCGGGAAATTGAGAGCCTCGAAGTTGTAATAATCTTTTTCGATCTCGGGACCGAGATGGGTGGAAAAGCCGAGCCGGTTGAAAACCGCCACGATGTCGGCCATGGTCCGGGAAATCGGATGACGATGGCCCAGGGGAACGGTTCGGCCCGGGAGGGTAACGTCGATGATTCCCGCGGCGTCACGAGATTTGCGGTCGCGATCGCGGAACTCGGCAAGACGGGCGTCGAAGGCCGCTTCGAGCGTCTGGCGGGCCGCGTTGGCCGCGGCGCCGACCTGTTTGCGCTCTTCGATCGGCAGTCCGGAAAGCCCCTTCATGATTTCGGAAAGGGTGCCCTTCTTGCCGAAGAAGATGCCTTTGACGGAGAGGAGGTCGCTTTCCGATTTAGCTTCGGAAAGCGACCTCAATCCCTCTTCGGTGATCGATGATATGTGGTGATCGGGTTGCAGCAAGAAATGGCCCTGCCTATTTTGCGAGGGCGGTCTTCGACTGCTCGGCGAGAACCTTGAATGCTCCGACGTCGTTCAGGGCAAGTTCGGAAAGCATCTTGCGGTCGACTTCGATCCCGGCCAGCTTGAGCCCGTGCATGAACTGGCTGTAGGAAAGGCCGTTCTCGCGGGTTGCGGCGTTGATCCGGGCGATCCACAGCGACCGGAATTCGCGCTTGCGGACCCGGCGGTCGCGATAGGCGTACTGCAATGCCCGGTCGACCGCTTCCTTGGCCGAACGGAGAAGGCGTCCTCCGCCGCCACGAAAACCTTTGACGAGCTTGAAAATCGTACGGCGTTTCTTCTTGGCGTGTACTGCTCTTTTTACGCGAGGCATCTTGTCTCCCTCTTCTTTCGCGTGGCGCCCCGCCGGTCAATGAAGCCGGCGAAGGAAATTGAGGAGTGCCGGGAAAGGGACTGTCCCCTTCCGATGACGACAACCTGAAAAGCCCGACTCGCGGGCTGATGAGGATTTAAAGGTACGGGAGCAGGCTCCTGATCGACTTCTCGTTCGTCGAATGAACGAGCGCGCCCTTGCGGAGTGAACGCTTCCGCTTGCGGTTCTTCGAGGTCAGGATGTGGCGACGCCCCATCTTCCCCCGCTTGATGCCGCCTGAGGCAGTGGCCTTGAAGCGCTTCTTGGCGCCACTGTTGGACTTCATCTTGGGCATGATCGTTTAACCCTCCTGGTTATCGGACTCGACCAATGTCGCGTCCGTGTCTTCTTTGGATTCGCTGATGCTCTTGCCTTTGCCGGCGGGAACTGCGACTTTCGGCGGTGCACCCACCGGCTTTTTCTTGGCCTGGGTCGGGGCAAGAATGGTCATCATGGTCTTGCCTTCCATCTTGGGGGGGCTTTCGACCTTGCACAGGTCGCCAACCTCCTCCAGGACGTGCTTCAAAACTTCGTAACCGCTCTGCGAGGCATACGCGAGTTCGCGGCCCCTGAAGCGGACGGTAACCTTGACTTTATCGCCTTCGCCGAGAAATCGGCGGATATGCTTGACCTTGGTGTCAAGGTCGTGCTCATCCGTCTTGGGACGAACCTTGATCTCCTTGACCAGGATTACGGTCTGCTTCTTGCGCGCCTCTTGTTCCCGCTTGCTCTGGATATACTTGAACTTGCCGTAATCCATGATGCGGCAAACGGGCGGCCGCTCATTGGGGGCCACTTCCACTAAGTCCAGGCCAGCATCCATGGCTGTCCTCATCGCTTCGGACGTGGGGATCACTCCCAGCATTTTCCCCTCTTGATCGACGACGCGAATCGGAGAGAGGCGAATCTGGTCGTTAATTCGATGCGTGGTTTCGATTGCTGCGTTCTCCAAAAAATGAATTGAATTTGTCCGGTGACATTCCGAACGTAAACCCCATGCGACACATAGTATTAGCCCGATTGTCGCCAACCGTCAAGAAGTCGTTTAATCGATGGACACGAATTCTTGACGCGACCACCGCTTAAGCCCGAATTTGACCATTGCCATGAGCAACCCATTTGTAACTCGTTAATTCCCGAAGTCCGCACGGACCACGTGCATGAAATTTGTCGGTCGAAATCCCGATTTCCGCCCCCAATCCGAATTCACCACCATCATTAAATCGCGTACTGGCATTCACCAAAACCGCTGCGGAATCCACTTCCGACGTAAATCGCAACGAGGCTGAAAGATCGTTCGTCACAATGGTATCCGTATGGTGCGAACCATATTCCTCGACATGCCGTATTGCCGCCGAAATGTCGTCGACAACCTTCACGGAAAGAATCAGGTCCAGGTACTCCGTTCGATAATCCAGTTCCGTCGCGAGTTTGGCTTGCGAAATGATTTGCCGCGTACGCTCACAGCCACGAATTTCAACCCGTTCCGCATCGAGCATCGCTGCCGCTTTCGGGAGAAAATTTTC
>JANXPS010000145.1 GCA_025357175.1 Deltaproteobacteria bacterium
GTCAGTTCGACGGTTTCGCCGGCCTCGACCGAGAGCAATTCGACGTTGACGACGTCCCCCGGGGCTACGCGGAGCTGTTTCCCGCCTGTACGGACCACGGCATACATGATTGTGAAATTCCTCCGTTCGAATCAATAAGAAACAAACAATATAGGGGACTCCGAACCACCTGTCAACCCAGAATTACCGCATGCGCTTTGTCCCGGCAGAAGCCGGGGACGACCCCGCCGCATGGCGATCCGGGATGATGCGTCCGGATATGCTATCTTTTAACGATGCGCACCGACGTCGTCATCATCGGGGGAGGTCCGGCCGGGCTGCTCCTTGCGAGCCAGCTCAAGCAGCACGGCATCCGCTACCGCCTTCTCGAAAAGGGGAAGGCGGCCCAGTCATGGCGCAACATGCGGCAGGGGATGACGCTGCTGTCGCCCGCGGTCCCGGGCACCGACTGGACGTCGCTGACGTTCGACCGCCCCCTGTGGTCGATCCCCGGAACGAAGCGGCCGTTTCCATCCAGGGAAGATTTCCTGTGCTACATCGAATCGTTCGTGCGCGAGAACCGGATCCGGGTCGAGGACGGCATGCTTGCGTTGCGGGCGCGTCCGGTGACCGGCGGTTTTGCGGTAGATACGGTCAATGGCGAAGTCGAGGGGCGCTTTCTTGTGATCGCCACCGGCGGGACGTTCGAACCGGCGTATCCCGACATTCCCGGCATCGCGGACAATCCCGCGGTGGTCCACTCGGGCGATTTCATGGACTGCATGGCGTACGCGGGCAAGCGCATGCTCGTCGTGGGCGGCGGCAACTCGGCGGCCGAGCTGGCCATCGGGCTGGCCGGCACCGCGAAATCGGTGACGCTTTGCACCCGTGACCCGCTGTCGTACTTCAGCGAATCGGGACATCTCGAAGACATACGCGGATCATCCGAAAGCCTGCTCAAGGAGCTGATCAAGTTCCGCATCATCAAGGTTCGCGAGGCCGATCCGCCAGCGGCGTTAACCGGCGGCGGCGTCCGCTTCGATTCCGGCGAAAAGGAATCGTTCGACTGCGTGCTGTGTGCGACCGGATACCGTCCGGGCTGGCTTCCGGTCGAGGGCGATGGCGTACGGGCCGGCGCAGGGGGTTTCCCGGCCATCTCGAAAACCGGCGAGTCGACGGTGCCCGGCCTCTATTTTGTCGGTTCGCTCGCCCGCTTCCACCGCCGCTGCGCCTTTATCCACGGTTTCCGCAACTACGTCGAGAAGGTGTTCTGGGACATCGCCGACAAGGCCTAGCTGCAGTTCTCACCACGTTTCGTCCCCCGACAATTCCGGCAAACGGTACTGAAGCGCCTCGGCAAGGTGCGGAAGGGCCACGACCGGTTCGCCCGCGAGATCGGCGACCGTTCGGGCCACCCGGCACATCTTGGCGAGAACCCGCCCCGACAGCGACATCCGGTCGGCGGAACGGGCGAGAAAGGTGCGCGCCTCCGGGTGCATCTCCCAAGCCATTCCCGACAGCGACAACCGGGCCTGCCCGTTCGTCCGTATGGCCGCGCCCGGACCTTCGTCCGGATACCTTTTTCGCTGCAGATTCCGGCAATCGGCGACGCGCTGTTTCACGGGGGCGGACGGCTCTCCGGGCTGGACTCCCGCCCAGTCCGCGCCCTGGATCGGCGACAGCGTGACGGCCAGGTCGATCCGGTCGAGTATCGGACCCGAGAACCGGCGGGAATAGGCCGCGCGCAGCGTCGGAGGACAGCGGCACATCCGGCGCGGGTTGCCCGCATTTCCGCACGGGCATGGATTGGTCGCGGCAGCCAGCAGGAAGCGGGACGGGAAGCGGCAACTGTTGCCCGCCCGGGCAATGCGAATCTCGCCGGACTCGAGCGGCTGTCGTAACGCCTCGCGCGCCTGGCGGCTGAATTCCCCGAATTCGTCGAGGAACAGGACGCCCCCGTGGGCGAAACTGATCTCTCCGGGCCGGGGGGGATTTCCTCCGCCGACCAGTCCCGGCTGCGAGATCGAGAAGTGCGGGGCGCGAAATGGCCTGTGAACGGGCACCATCGGCCACGGCGGTTCGCCCGCCGCGCTATAGATCTGGGCCGTTTCGAGCGCCTCGTTTTCGACGAAGGCGGGCAGGATGCCGGGAAGCCGTTCGGCGAGCATGGTCTTGCCGCACCCCGGGGGACCGACGAACAGGATGGCATGCCCCCCGGCCGCCGCGATCTCGAGTGCCCGGCGCGCCAGTGGCTGGCCCGCGACGTCGGACAGGTCGGGCGGTTCGGCATCGGCCAGCCACAGGCCGCCTTCTTCCCGAACGGGAATGGACGCCGGCGATTCCCCCGACAGGATGGCGGCAGCCGACCGGAGGTCGGCCACGGGAAGCACCGACAACCGGGGCACCAATGAGGCCTCGCGGGCGTTGGCCGACGGGACGATGATGCCGGCGAGCCCGAGTTTCGCGGCGAGCAGCGCCTGGGACAGGATGCCGCGTACCGGTTTGACCGTGCCGTCGAGCGACAGCTCGCCGGACACGAGATATCGGCCCAGTGCGTCTCCCGGGATGACGCCTTCGGCACAAAGTATGGAAAGGGCGATGGGAAGGTCGAGCAGGGCGCCGTCCTTGCGCACCTCGGCGGGAGCCAGGTTGATCGTGATCTTGCGTCCGGAAAAGGGAAAGCCCGAATTCCGGATGGCCGCACGGATGCGATCTCCCGACTCCCGGACTGGACCGGCGGGCAACCCGACGACTGTGCAAGACGGCAGGCCCTGGGATATGTCGGTCTCGACCTCGACCGGTATGGCGTCGATGCCGACGAGCGTGGACGTCAGGACGCGAACGAGCATGGTGAATCCTCCTTGATCGGAGGATTCGTCTCAAGACGCGTGCCGGGAGCCCCGGGGGATCCTAATCCGCCATCTGGTATCCGAAGCCGGATGATTTGGTCTTGAAACCGGATCTTTCGAGCGTTTCGTGGGCGAGATCGCGGATGCCGCGAACCGGATCCTGCAGGAACGGTTCGAGCCGGGTGACATCGGGGGAGTTGCGCAATGGATGGTAGGACGTCCGTTTCGGATAGTGTTTCGTCAGCCATTCCTTGAGTGCCAGGAAGCGGACCCGGTCGTCGCCGCTCGCCATGCCCTCGACATCCCAGTTCCCGCGTCCCGACAGGAGCAATCCACGGAGCGCCTCGATCCGGATGTCGGGTTCCCGTGCCGTTTCCCATATCGTCTTGAAGGTCTGCTGCGCATCGAGCGGTGCGGTCTCGACGAGCGCACGCAAGACGTTGAGCCGCACGACGAACGAGGTTTCGCGCAGTGCAACCCCTTGCAGAAGGTCGGTTCCCTGGGTGAGCTTGAGCCGGCCGTACGCCTCGGCGCTCAATGCCCGTACCTCGGGCGAAAGGTCCTGGGCGACGGCGCCCAGCAGCGCGGGTCCCGCGAAGGTCAAGCCGGTCAGGCCGATCGCGCGAGCCACCTCGGCGCGCACCATCGGGTCGGGGTCCCTCTGGAGCGTCAGGACGAGCAGCGTGGGCGGAACCGCGATCTTGAGAATTCCGATGGCTTCGGCGGCTGCGCGGCGCACGCGGGGCGATGCGTCCTTGGAGAGCCGAAACTGGTAGATGTTGCCTTTCTCCCGGTCGCCAAGCAGGACGAGGGCTCCCACCGAACGCTCCCGGACCGGGTCGTTCTCGTCCGAGGATGCCCACTTGCGCAGGAGCGGAATCGATTTTTCGTCCCGGTTCCACATGATCTGCTCGATGCGGGTCAACTTTTCGACGATCTGGGACTCCAGGAGTTCGGCCGCCTGGGCCGAGGCGATCGCCGCCGCGCTTGGCGCCGCGAGAGCGGGCGATGGGTACGGCGACATTGCCGCGCCAAACAGGACGCCTGCCATGAGGAGCGTGGGAAATTTACGCATCATCCGCATGCCGGTTACATTTCAGGATGGAAGACGAACGGGAACGCGACCTTGACAGGCCCTCCCTTGGACTGGCCGAAGTTCCAGCGCAGCGAGATGCGCTTCTTGATGGCTTCCTCGAGCGGCGGCCAGTTGACGCTGCTCTGCTTGATGTCGACCGATTCGACCGAGCCGTCGGGGCGGATCACGAACTCGACCGTGATCTTGCCGCTGAGGCTCTGGTTCTTGAGAAGTTCCTGCGTGTAGGCGTACTTGATGCCGCTCTGGTAGTTCTTGACCGCGGACATGATCGCCTGCGCGGAGCGCGACTGGTCGTCGATCGAGCCGCTGATCTCGGCATCCATCCCCGTGTCGGTCTTGAAAAGCTTCGAGGAGAGCTTGGCCAGCCCCCTCCGCTGCCGCCGCCGCGTGCGGAGGCGAGCTGCTTCTCGATGGTGGGCGTCATGCCGCGTCCGGAAAGAGGGTCTGCGCCGCCGGTTCCACGGGCCGCCCCGTAGTCCATGGCCCCGCGGGGACCGTTCGACACCCGGGTGCTCGTGGGGACGTTGACCGGCACCGGGCCCGTGCCCCCGCTTTTTTCGAGGACCGCCCCCAGCCCGACCGTTTTCACCTTGGCGCGGGCGTCGTCGCGCATTTTCTGGGCCTGCTGGGCGGCCAGCGCGGCCTGCTGCGCCGCAGCGACCGCGGGGTCGACGACCTGCTTCGGCGCCTCGGTCATCTGTTCGGCCGTGGGTTTCGGTGGCGGCGGCGGGGCGGGCTTGACCGCGTCGGGCAGTTTGATCGGCGCGGCTTCCTTGGGAGTCGGCAATTCCTGGGCAGGGATGTTGGCGATGTCGACCTGCATGACCTGGTCCCTGACCACCGGGTTGCCCGGGGGCCACACGAGGCTGGTTACGAGGAGCATGATATGCGCCAGGACGGAAACGCCGATGGCGATCTTGAAGATCTTTTCCTGCCGGCTTCCGAACTCGAAGGGTGGCGTGTGGTTGTCCAGAGAAAGTTCCATGCTCATCGGGGTGCGTCACCCATTTCCTTGGTTTCGGTCACGATCCGTTCTTTCCAGTCCCGGTCGGACCGGAGGGGGAGAAGGCGGAACTTTGCGCGCGGAAGAAAGAAGAGGATGGCCGGGTGCTCGGGGCTTCCGGTGATGTCCACCGCCTCGAGCTGAAGGGGATTGCGCCGACGCTCGGACGCATCCGTCTTCCGGTCCTTGCCACCGGTTTCGGCCTTTTTCCCCTTGCTCTCGGCTCCGGCCGGCGTCTGCCCCGATGCGGGCGCGCCGATCAGCAGCGTCAGGGCGAGGAGGGCGGCGCCGGTTTTTGCAGCCAGTCGATCCACTTGGCGACCTCGTCTCTTCTGTAACCGTTTAATTTAACATATTGCCGATAGCATTCCACGGCCCCGGGGGCGTCCCCGGCGTAGACTTCGCGGAAAAGGCCCAGGTTGAACCACGCCTCCGGAAATGAGGGATGTTCCCGCGTGACGCGCTCGAGCGTCGTGCGTCCCTCGCTCCACCGGCCTCGCTCGATCAGCAGCCAGCCCAGGTTCGAAAGCAGTTCGGGGGAATATTTATCGGTGCCGGTCGCCCCGGCGAGCAGTTTCCCCGCCTCTTCGACCTTTCCGGCCCGGTACCGGGCGTAGGCGCCGAAATTCACGGCGAGCGGGGTGAGGCGCAGGTCGCCGCCGGGTGCGGACGAGTATTGTCCGGCGATCTGCGACGCGAGCCCGTTGTCCCAGGCCGCGCGGGAGGCGACCACGGACCAGAGCTGGGCGGTTTCGGGGGACAGCCGGGCGGACAGGGCCCTGGCGGCGCCGATGTCGCCTCTGCGCCAGGCGAGGACGGCCTGGTTCCAGGCCGCCGCGGCGCTGTTGTCGTTTCGGCCGGAAAGCGAGGTGAGCACCTTTGCGGCTCGGTCGGTCTCTCCGGCTTCGAGCAGCATCGCACCCGCGTTGACGACCAGTTCGGGCAGGACGGGCCCGGCGCCGGCGGCGGGAATCGCCCGGTCGATCAGTTCGCGCGCCTTGGCGGTCTGCCCCTTCATGAGATAGATGCCGAGCAGGTTGGCCGCAGACGCCTGGTCGACGGGCGACTGGTCGGTGCCGCGCCGGTACTGGGCCTCCGCGCCGTCGATGTCGCCCGAGAGGTGGAGCAGGACCCCCTGGTGGAAGATCGCCTCGGATCGGTAGGGGCCGTTTTCGACCGGCTTCCAGGCCGTCACGGCTTCGCCCGGCTTCTGGCGGGCGATCGCTTCCCGCGTTTTCGCGATGGCGTCGGTGTAATCCTTCCAGCCGACGGGAACAGCCGGCGGC
>JANXPS010000228.1 GCA_025357175.1 Deltaproteobacteria bacterium
ACGGCGGTCATCGCCGTGCTGTCCACGTCGTCGGGGCGCAGCTTGAGCAACCGCCGGGCGGCCTCTTCGGCTCCCGCGGCATCGCCCGCGCGCCGGCAGGCGACCGCGAGCGCCCGAACGACGGATGGGTCTCCCGGCGCCAGCGCAAGCGCTTTGCGGAACTGGGCCGCCGCATCCGCGTGGCGCTCCTGGATGCCCAGGACGACGCCCAGCCGGAAGAGGGCGGCGGCGTTTTTCGGTACCCGCGCCACGAGATCGCGCAATACCCTTTCGGCCGCCTGCGGCTGCCCGGCCTGCTCGTACGCGACGGACAAGGTGCCCGCGAGGTCGACATCGGCGGGAGCTCCTTTGCGCAACGCTTCGAGCGCCGCGATGGCCGCCGGATAATCCTTCATCGCCAGCGACACGTCCGCCATCCGGCGGCGGACCACCACCGGGTCGCCCCCCGCGCTTTCGGACGTCCGGTAGTGGGACAGCGCGCGGGCGAATTTGCCCATCCCGGCGAGCGTCTCGGCAAGCTGGAAATGGGCCGCGGCGTCATTCGGGAATCCGGCGACGGCGCCTTCGAGAACTTTCAGCGATTCGTCCATCTGTCCCAGCGCCCGGTGGGCCGACCCGGCCGCCAGCGCACCCCGCAACGACGCCGGCTCGAGGGTGCGGACGATCCGGAACCGCGCCAGCGCCTTCTCGGGCTTGCCCGTCGCAAGCCACGCGGAACCGACCACCATGTGCGCCGTTGCGTCGCGATCGCCTTCGGCGACGCGGCCGTCGAGCAGCTTGAGCGTCTTGTCCGGCTTCCCCTCGAGGTTGTAAAGCGCCCCGAGGTTGACCCGAAGGCGTTCGAAACCGGCGGGCGGCTTCCGGAAGCCCTTCTCGTAGGCGTCGATCGCCCGGGCCGTATTGCCCTCCTTCTCGTAGAGCAGTCCGAGCTGGAGCTGCGCGCGGGCGTCGCCGGGTTTCGCCGACACCGCCTTTTCGAAAAGTTCCCGCGCCTCCTTGAGCCGGCCGGCGGCGAGTTGCGCTTCGGCACGGGCGCGCAGATCCGTAACTGGCGCTTTCTTCGACTTGCCCCGTGAACGCGCCTGAGCGGCCGGCCCGGGAAACCCGAGGCCGACCGTCAGGAGCAGGGCCAGGAGAAACCGGAAACCGGGGCTACTTGCCGAGAACCGGGGAGAGGATGTCATAGGCGACGTATCCGGCTGCCGCGGATGCGGGAATGGTGAGCACCCAGGCCCATACGATGCGGATGCCGACCTGCCAGTTGACCTTGCGCCGCCCCTGGGAGAGGCCGACGCCGAGGATCGCCGAGGTGATGACGTGGGTGGTGCTGATCGGGATGCCCATGGCGGAGGCGGTCAGGATGACGGCGGCGGACGAAGTCTCGGCGCAGAAGCCGTGGACCGGCTGCAGCTTGACGAAATCGGTGCCGACCGTCTTGATAATGCGCCAGCCGCCCAGCGCGGTACCCGCGGCCATGGCCAGCGCGCAGGCGATGATGACCCACAGCGGGGGAATCCCCCTCGCGGCGGACGACGACACGACCGAAGGCAGAATCGACGGATGGCCCGTCGCGGCCAGCCCCATGTAGGAGGCGATCGCCATGGTGATGACGCCCATCGACTTCTGGGCGTCGTTGGAGCCGTGGGAAAAAGCCATGAACGCCGCGGAAAGGATCTGCAGCTTCTTGAATTTCCGGTTGAGCGGCGACGGATGGTTTTTGCGGAAGATCCAGAAGATGCCCACCATGAGCAGGAAAGCCACGAACGTGCCCAGGAGCGGCGAGATGATGATGGCCAGCAGCGTCTTGTAGATTCCGCCGCCCCAGCCCCACTTGAGCGCGTCGAAGCCCTTGCCCGCGCCGACCGCGCCGATCAGGCCGCCGATGATCGCGTGGGACGAGGATGAAGGGATGCCGAAGTGCCAGGTCAGCAGATCCCAGAAAATGGCGCCGAAGAGCGCGGAGACGATCACCACCTGCGTGATCGCCCACGGTTCGACGATACCGGTGCCGATCGTCTTGGCCACGTGCGTCGAGATGAGCGCCCCGACGAAATTGAGCCCGGCCGCCATGAGGATGGCGTTGCGGATCGAGAGCGCCCGCGTGGAAATGCAGGTGGCGATCGCGTTGGCGGTATCGTGGAATCCGTTGATGAAGTCGAACGCGAGCGCCGAGATGACGACCAGGATCAGCAGGTATAGCGAAGTGTCATGCATTCTTCATCGCCACGCTTTCGAGGACGTTGGCGGCATCCTCGCAGCGATCGGTGGCCGTCTCGAGCGTCTCGTAGATCTCTTTCCACTTGAGGATCGTGATCGGGTCCTTCTCGTGCTCGAACAGATGGGCGATGGCGTCGCGGCACACCCTGTCGGCCTCGTTCTCGAGCGAGTTGACCTCGATGCAGTGGTCGTGGATGCCGCTCATCTGCTTGGACAGGAGTCCGATCGCCCGGCACAGTTCCCGGGTCGACTTGAGGATGAGGAAGCCCAGTTCCTTGGCCTCGGGGGTGGCCTCGGTCACCTTGTAGAGGATGATCCGGGTGGCGGCGCCGTGGATGAGGTCGATGACGTCGTCGAGCGAGGAGGCCAGCGCGAGGATGTCTTCGCGCTCGATCGGCGTGATGAAGGTGGTGTTGAGCTTCTTGATGATGTCGTGGGTGTAGGTGTCGCCCTTGTGCTCGATCTCTTCGATCTGGCGCTGCTTCTCTTTCACGTTCTCGAAGTTGTCGAGCATGTCCTTGAGCATCGCCGCGCCGTCGTGGATGTTCTGGCCGGCCTTCTCGAACAGCACGAAGAATTCCTGGTCTTTCGGAAGAATGCGGAACATGGGATCAGCTCCTTGGCGCGAACGAGTTCGCGGTCTGGGCAAGCGCGGCCTCGGCGCCCGCCACCAATTCGTCGATGATCTCCCGGACCGGCTGGACTCTCTTGACGAAGGCGACGCTCTGGCCGGCCATCAGCGACCCGCGCTCGACGTCGCCGTCGACCACCGCGCGCCGAAGCGACCCGATCCAGAACTCCTCGAGCTTGACCTGGGCGTCTTCTTTCGCCAGTTCGCCCGACTTGACCTTGTTGATGAGGTCGAGCTGGAGCTGGTTGAAATCGCGCGTCCCCTCGTTGAGGATGGCACGGACCGGGATCGTGGGCAGCGACGGGTCGAACTGGGCAGTGGGCATCGCGTCGCGCGCGGCGGCCCGGATGTACGCCTCCTTGAAGCGAGGGTGGGCGATGCACTCGTCGGCCACCACGAAGCGGGTGCCGAGCTGGACGCCGGCGGCGCCCAGCAGGAGATAGTGGGCAATCATCTCACCGGTGCCGATGCCGCCCGCGACGAAGACCGGGACGTCGGGCATGTTGAGCAGGATGTCCTGGACGAGCACGGAGGTGGACACGGGGCCGATGTGGCCGCCCGCCTCGTTGCCCTCGATGACCAGCGCGTCGGCGCCCTGCTTGACGAGCCGCTTGGCGAGCGCCAGGACGGGGGCGAATGCGATGACCTTGCAGCCGGCTTCCTTCGCCCGGGCGATATCCTTGCCCGAGGGGATGCTGCCCGCGAAGACCACGAACGGCACCTTGGCGTTCGTGACGACCTCGATGTGCGCCTGGTACTCGGGCGCGACGGTGATGAGGTTGACGCCGAAGGGAAATTTGGTTTTCTCACGCGTCAGGGCGATTTCTTTTTCGAGCAGTTCGGGCGGCATGTTCCCGCCCGCCAGCACGCCGAAGCCGCCGGCATTGGAAATGGCGGCAACCAGATTGGACTCGGACACCCAGGTCATCCCGCCGCAAAGAATCGCGTGCCGGACACCGAGGAAGTCGGTCCCGCGCTTCCACGCCTTCGGCAGATAGGTCAACTCCATGCACACCTCTCCCGCATCGTTTTCACTTAAGCATCGCACTTTAACCTCCCATTTATAGCACATGGACGGGGGGATTCGGGCATCCAAAAGGAAGTGGTGCCGCCCCGGGCGCATCTGCTATATTGGCGCCGATGGTCCTCCAGGGAGATCTATACGACATCACCGTGGTCGGCGCGGGACCGGTCGGGCTCTACGCGGCCTATTATTCCGGGCTCCGCGAGTGCAAGACCAAGATCATCGAGATGTACCCGCACGTCGGAGGCCGTCTGATCTCGATGTACCCCGAGAAGGAAATCTTCGACGTCGCCGGCTATCAGCGCATCGTCGCCGCAGAGCTGATCGCCGAGCTGACCGGCCAGGCGATGCAGTACGACCCGGTCGTCGTCCTCGACGAGCGGGTTTCCGGGCTTCGGGTCCTCGACGAGCGCCTCATCGAACTGACCACGCACACGGGGGCAAGCCACTATACCCAGGCGGTCGTGCTGACCGTGGGCGCCGGCACGGCCCTTCCACGGAAGCTCGACGTCCCCAACCTGATCTCCCTCGAGGGAAACGGCATCCATTACTTCCTGCCCGCTTTCGAGCCGTTGCGGGGCCGCAAGGTGCTCGTCGTGGGGGGCGGCAACAGCGCGGTGGACTGGGCCATGGCGCTCGAAAACGTCGCCGCCGAGGTCACGCTGCTCAACCGCTCCTACACCTGGACCGCCCACGAGGCGATGGTCGAGAAACTGCTGTCGTCGCGTGTCAAGGTTCGCTACCCCTACTACGGCCTGAAGGCGGTCCTCGGCGACGACCGGGTCACCGGCGCCGTCATCTGGAACGAGAAGAGCGGCCTCGAGGAAACGATCGCGGTCGACGACATCGTCCTCTCGATCGGCATGCTCGCCAATATCGAACCTTTCCGGCAATGGGGCCTGGACATCGTGGGCGACGGGATTCGGGTCAACACCGACATGTCCACGAATCTGCCGGGCATTTTCGCCGCGGGCGACATCGTCACATACCACGGCAAGATCCAGCTCATCGCGTCGGGCGCGGGCGAGGCGGCAACCGCCATCCACAGCGCCAAGGAATTCATCCTCGAAGGAGTACTGGGACGCTAACGCATCGGCCTCCCACGCATCCCACCCCGCCATGATCCACGTCATCTACAATCCCGTCGCGGGACCGAAATCGGTGCGCAAGATCGAACGGCTCCGCGCGGCGCTGGGCGGAACGGGACAGCCGTTCGTCGTCTCCGAAACCGCAGGGCCGGGCGACGCGATGCAGTTCGCGCGCGACGCCGCGGAGTCCGGTGCGACGGCAGTCGTCGCGGTCGGCGGAGACGGCACGATCAACGAAGTCGCCAACGGGCTGGCCGGCAGCACGGTGCCGCTGCTGATCGTCGCGCACGGCACCGGCAACGTTTTCGCGCGGGAACTGTCGATGCCCGCCGCCGTCGAAGACTGCCTCGCGCTGCTTTCGACGGGGCGCACGATCACGATCCCGCTTGCGAAGGCCGGGGGGCGTTACTTCGCCATCGTCGCCTCCGCCGGATTCGACGCCGAGGTGGTCGAACAGGTCAGGTCGCACCACAAGAACCGGTTCGGCATCGCCGCCTACGTTCTTCTCGGCATGCGCCACTTCTTCCGCCCCCAGCCCTCGCTCTGGCTCGAGTTTCCCGGCCGGGAGCGGATCGAGGCGCAGTCGGTCGTCCTTTGCCGGGGGAGGATGTACGGCGGCGGCGTGGTCATGGCGCCCGAAGCCGACCTGGAAGGCGACAAACTGCACGTGATCGTGCTGACGAAAACCGGCCGGTTTGCGCTGCTCGGATTCGTCGCCAACGTGCTGCGCGGCAGGCACCTGTCCTCGAAAAACGTGGTCCACCGCGTCACCGGCTCTCTCTGGGTCCGCAGCACGATCCCGTCCGCCGCGCAGATCGACGGCGAATACCTCGGGCCGCTCCCGGTGCGCTTCGAAATGACCGAAAAGACGCTCACGCTCTTCGTCCCGGATACCCGCTCCGCTTCGCCCTCCTAGCCCGATCCGTCAATCGGGAGGGATTTCCCGATTGAATCTTTTTCGCCTTCGTCCGATATATGATTATGTGGGTGCGCCTGAACCGGCGCCGTCCTGCAATTTCAGAACCCCCAAGGAGGTTTTCATGAACCGACGCGTCAAGACCCCGGCCTTCCTGCTCGCCGGCTGCCTCGTAGCGCTGCTTTCAGTTTCCGCCAACGCGGCCGAGATCAAGATCGGCGGCGGCGGCGCGGCCATGAGCTCGGTCTTCACACCCGTCGCCGCACCGTTCGAGAAGGTGACCGGCATCCACCTCGTCGTCCTCCAGAGCACCCCGAAAGACGGATTCGTCGCGCTGCTCAAGGGCGAGGTCCAGGCCGCCGCGGCCGCGGTGCCCATCGAGAGCATGATCAAGGGCGCCGAAGGCGACGGGCAGAAGGTCGACCCGGCTTCGCTCAAGATCGAGGAGGTCGCCACCAACCGGACCGTCCTCATCGTCCACAAGGACAACCCCGTCACCAAGTTGAACAAGGAGCAGATCAAGGGGATCTTCACCGGCAAGACCACCAACTGGAAAGAGGTCGGCGGCAAGGACATGGCGATCATCGTCGTCTGGGGCAAGGGCACGCCCGGCCAGAACGCCCAGCTCGCCAAGGTGATGCTCGACGGCGGAACGGTGACCAACGAGGTGCTCGAGAGCGGCAACTACGCCAAGGTCCGCAGCGATGTCGCCGCCAACGCCGAGGCGGTCGGCATCGACCCGTTCGGCATGGTCGACGCGACGGTCAAGGCGGTTGAAACCGATCCGGTCATGACCAGCCCGATCATCGTCGTAACCAAGGGCGATCCGTCCCCCGAGGTCCGCAAGCTGATCGATTACGTCAAGCGCGACGGCGCGCAGTACATCAAGAAGTAACCCAGGGAATTCATGAAGATCCGCAGCAAGCTGTTCCTCAACATCGGCGTCACGGCGGTCGGAATCGCCGTCATCGCGGGCGTGGGCTACATGGGCATGCAGTTCGTCCAGGGCAAGCTCTCCCGCCTTGTCGAACGCTCGACGCCCTACCAGCTCAAGACGATCGAACTGCAGCGCGCCCTCCAGGAACAGACCGCGAACCTGCTGAAGGTCTCCACCTCGGTCTCGCAGGCCGAATTCGCCGCGGCCAACGCCGATGCCGGGAAGACGCTCGAGGAGGTCAAGCGGATCGAGGGGGAACTTTCGGCGCTCAAGAACGACGACAAGCGGGAATCGGGCGCCGCGGAGCTCGAGACGCTGACCGGCGACATGATCCGGACCACTTACGAGCGGCTCGCCGCCGAGGAGGGCGCGAAGAACGCCGGGAAGCTGATGTCCGCCAAGATGGGGGACATCGCCACGAAACTCGACGGCATGGCGAAGCAGAGCCGGCAGAC
>JANXPS010000252.1 GCA_025357175.1 Deltaproteobacteria bacterium
TCACTTCGATCATCGTGACCTCGCGATATGCCATGTTCCCTCCAGGCCTTGCCCCGCAAAGGGCAGGCGCAAGGAGGGTCATACCATCCGGTCACGCAGGGGGGGTGAATGATTTGAAAAAGTAGCTTCGAGGGGGGTGAATGATTACGAAATAATCAGGTCAAAGGGGGTGAAAGGTTCTGAAAACCAACAAGAAAAAGGAGCATAGCAAATCCTTGCGTTCGGATACCCAAGCCACTGATTCAACATGAATTGGATGCAGAGCAAACAACGCTGCGACGAACATACTTCGCCACGGATATCCGGTCATTTTGGAAAGAACGACGAACAACAGCATTCCATTTACGACGTGAAAGATAACATTTACCAATAGGTGTGCACTTGGGTTCACACCAAAGAGCGACACATCAAGCATGAACGAAAGCCAGGTAAGTGGATGCCAATTTCCGAGCGTAAATGTGGAAAACGCCCATACGAATCCTTGGGCGCTAAGTCCAGCGCGGACCATCTCGTTTGCAAAAACATAATTATAGTCGTCAAGAATTATAAAATCGTGACCATATGTTTGGGCATATATCCCGGCCGTGATTGCGGCGACTGTGAACATGGCCAGGAGAGGGCGCGATTCAATATACTTAGACCACATAGCCTTGCCTCTACATTAGTGGATTAAACACAAAGCGTCATAACGGTGGCGCAGGAGGGGCAAACCTCCTTTGCTTGCAAAAAGGGCGCTTTGCGAGGCTACCGCGCAAAAAACCGGTCGCGCTGTTTCAGGTAATAGTCCGGGTTGGGCGGGGCGAGCGCGATCGCCGCGAGGATGGCCTCCAGCGCTTCCTTCCGCTTCCCCGCCGCAAAGCTGGCCTGGCAAGCGTGTCGAGGCTGACGGGGTTTCGCGATAGCAACACACCCAACCGCGCAAGCCGGAGCGCTTCTTCGGGTCGGCGCACCTCCGGATCGGCGGCCGTTGCGTAGATCCACGCGAGGTTGTTGAGGGCGCCCGCATGGTCCGGGGCGGCGGCGAGTATTTCCGAATAACGTTCAACCGCCTCCCGGGGCCGGCCCGCCGCCAGAAGCGTTCCCGCCAGGTTATAGCGGGCCATCGTGAAATCCGGCCTGAACCCGAGGACTTCTTCGTAACAGGCGATGGCCTCGGAGTTTTTCCCGAGGTTGCCCAAGGCGACTCCCAGGTTATACCTTGCAGCCCGGTTTCCATCGCGCGGGTCCGGGGAGCGGCGCAAAAGAAGGACCCGCCGAAAATGGGACTCCGCCTCGGCGTTGCGCCCTTTTTTCAGGGCGTCCGTCCCGAGAAGGCCGTGTGCGCCCCAGTTGTCCTTGTCGATCTCGAGCGCATGCCGGGCGAGAACGGCGGAATCGCTCCAGCAGCTTGCCTGCTTCCACGTGCAGATCGACAGTGCGATCAAGACCGACATCGATACCGATGCGGCGGCTGCCCGGGATATTCTCAGGCGGGACGCCGCATCCCCCCCCCCCACGCAACGATCAGGAATAACCCGGCGACGGGCAGGTACATGTACCGGTCCGCCATCGCCTGCTCTCCGGCCTGGATGAACCCCATCATGGGAACGAGCATGCCCAGAAACCAGGACCAGCCGATGGCGATGTACGGCCTCCTGCGGATTTCCCGGACGGCGACGACGGATATCGCCGCGAGGAGGAGGATCGAAGCCGCGATCCGCCACGCCGGAGGATCGTGCGGAATGCGCCGAAAGATCGGGTGCGGGTAGAAGAAGGAGAGCGACGCGGGCCACGCCGTTTTCCCGAGGTATGCGGCGAAAGAAACGCCGGCGTTGGATATCGCTCCGGCGGGCAGCATCGCCACCGATCCTTCGCCGCGCTGGGAAATCAGCGTGACGGCCGCGGATCCGGCGGAGAGGATCAGGAGAGGCACCTTCTCGAGCACGGGAAGCCACCCGGTCTGCCACCCTCGGCCGGCTTCCGGCTGCGCATATCCCGGGACGCCGTCGCGGAAGATCCGCCCCAGCGGCCAGTAGTCGAGCAGCAGGAGGAGAAAGGGGAGCGGGACGATCGTCGGTTTGGCCATGAGGCCCAAAGCGAACAGGGCGAAGAGCGCCAGGTACCGCGCCGTTCCGGGCCGTTCGCAATATTTGCGATAGGCGATCAGCGACAGGGCGAAGAAGAGGCCGCACAGGACATCTTTCCGCTCGCTGGCCCACGCGACCGATTCCACGTGCAGCGGGTGAAGGGCGAACAGCGCGGCGACGGCGGCGCTCCTCCAGAAACTGCCGGTCATTTTCCGCAGCGCAACAAGGAGAAGCAGCCCGTTCGCCAGGTGAAGGAGCAGGTTGACCGCGTGGTGCCTGCCGGCGTTCACGCCGAAAAGCGAGACGTCGAGCATGTGCGAAAGCCAGGTAAGGGGGTGCCAGTTTGCGGCTTGGGTGCTGGAAAAAGCGTGACGAACGCCCGCGAGCGTCAATCCGTCCAGAACGACCGGATTTTCCGTGATGTAGATCGTGTCGTCAAGGAGGATGAACGGATGTCCGGTGATCCTCCAGTAGACCGCAGTCACGGCCGCGGCGAGAAGGAACACCGTGATCCGCTCTGGGGAAAGAATAGGCGTCTTGCTCAATTGATCCCCTTGGCGAGAAATGCACAGCTAGCGGGACAGCGCCTCGACGAGCGCCTTCCCGAATTCGCGGGCGGCCGGGGGGCCGTTCGCCGTCACGATCTTTCCCGAGGTCACGACGGGGCGTTCCAGGTAGTTGGCACCCCCTTCGCGCATCGCCTTGAGCGAGTCGCCGGTGGGCCAGCACGTCGCATCGACGCCCTTGAGCACTCCGGCGATCGCGAGCGTCGCCCCCGAAAGGCAGATCCCGGCCACGATCCGGCCAGCGCCTTTTGCGTCTCGCAGAAGCCTGTGGGCGTCGGAGTCCTCCCACAGCCAGTTCGGGGTACCCCGCCCGCCGACCGCCACGATCCCGTCGTAATCGGTGGCTTTCGCGTCGCGAATCGCCAGATCGGGCGAGACCGTTGCGCCGAGCATCCCCCTGGCCTCCGATTTTTCCTTCGCGGCGACGACGGCTTCCGCGCCGGCGGCGACGACTTCCTGCTTCGGCTCCAGCAGTTCCTCGTCGCGGAAATCGACCTGATTGATCAGAAAAAGGATTTTCTTCCCAGCAAGCGGTTTCATCGGTTCCTCCGTACGGATCGGTTTCCAACCACCTGATTATTGGATGCAGTTCAGCCGCCTTTCAGTGCGCGCCAGGCGATCAAGCCGAGAAGCAGGGCTGCCAGGACCGCCTATCGGCGCGCGTTCCGGAACAGGAGCAGTCCCGCCGTCGAGAACAGGACGCCGGGGAACCAGGCGGCGACGACCGGCGGTATGAGCCCCTTGCGTCCCACGGAAAGCGAGAGCGACAGCGTGATCCAGCAGAAGAAGCCGACCAGGAGGCCGAGGCCGATGCTGCGCCACACGCCGCCTGAGCGGGGAGCCGACAGGGCGAACGGAATGGCCAGGAGGCTGACGATGACGTTCAGGAGCGGGTAGGCCAGCTTGGCGTGCAGGTCGACCTCGTACTGGTGGACGTCGTATCCCTTCGCCCGGGTGTCGGCCACGTACGCGGACAGCTGGGGCCATGTCATCTCGGCGGGCGCCGTTTCCCCGTCGATGAAGCCCTGGATCGTCTCCGGGAACGCGAACGCCTTCCGTTCGAAGGGGACGGGGACGAAGCCGTCTTCCGCCTTCCGCTCGACGCCATTCTCGAGCAGCCACAGCCCGTCTTTCCGTACGCTGGCCGTAGCCGCATCGACGCGTCGAACGAGCTGGAACCCGGGGCTGATCCCGAGGTACTGGAATCCGGAAAGCTTCCGCGCCGGGGCGTCGAGCAGGTTGGCGGAAAGAATCGCGTCGGTGCCCCGGATCCAGTAGCGGTTCATCGAGAACTGGGCGGCGACCTTGCCGGGACGGACCCGGGCCCGGGAAACCTCCCGCGCCTGGCGCGACACTCTCGGGATGAGCAGTTCCGAAAATCCGAAGGACAACAGCGAAACGAGCGAGCAGCCGATCAGGATGGGTGCGCAGACGCGCGGGAGACTCATTCCGGCGCCGAACATGGCCGAGAGTTCGTTGCTGCGCGCCCGGAGCGAGACGGTGACGAGCACGGCGACCAGGACGGCGACCGGGGATATCTGGACGAAGATGCCCGGCGCGGTCGCCAGGTAGTAGAGCCCGATTTCGCGCGCCGCCGCCCCGTGCTTCAGGAAGTCGTCGGCCTTGTCGACGAAGTCGATGACGAGAAAAAGGGAGACGAACCCCAACGAGCACAGGACGATCGTCTTGACGAGTTCGCGGAAGATGTAGCGCTGGAGGATCGTCATCGCCGGTTGGTCAGCATCGCGAGGATGCGGGGCAGCGTCGGGATGCCGGTTTCGGACATCCGGAAGATCCAGAGCGCGGTGACGAGCACGAGCAGGTTCGGCAGCCACATCAAGGTGATCATGGCGATGCGGGAAGACGCCTCGACCGCCCCGGCGGCCGCCAGGAAGATGTAGAAAAACAGGATGATGGCGACCGTCATCGCCAGCGCGGGAGATTTGCCGCGCGCACGCTGGAACAGCCCGAGCGGCACCGCCGCCAGGCCGAAAGCGATGCACGACGCGGCCAGCGACAGCCGCCGGTGGAAATGGTAGACGAAGCTTGCGCCTTCCTTCCCCAATCCCTTTTCACGGATCTTTCGGAACAGCTGCGGAACGGTCATGTTGCGCGGGTCGTCCGGGTTGATGGAATCGGAAAGCGACAGTGGCAACCGGAAATCGAGCGATCGGAATGTGGAGAAGCGGTAAGTGTTGTCCTTCGGGGAATCGGCGTGGATGGCGCCATCGAGCAGCGTCAGGCCGACCGCGTTCACCGCGCCGGAAGCGAACTCGCCGTGCCGGGCGAAGATCAGCGCCGGTTCACGGTTTTCCATTCGGCGCGCCAGCAGCAGGCCGTCCATCCGCCTGCTGTCGTTCGAGATCCGGTCGGGGAAGAGCAGGACGTCGGGCGTGATCTCCTGGAACACGCGTTCGGTGGCGCCGGCTCCCGCACGGATCGAGAGGATGCGCGCCAGCGTGGTTTTCATCTCGCGATTGCCCCAGGCGACGCCTTCCCACCCGATGTAAAGGTTCGCGGCGCAGGCGACCGCGCTGATCAGGAGCACGGGAACCGCGAAGCTCCGCATCCCCATGCCGGCGGTGAACATCGCGGTGGTCTCGGAATCGGCGCCGAAGCGTCCCAGGGCGAGCAGGATCGCCAGAAGGAGGGCGGCGGGCAGCGTGATCTCGAGGAACATCGGGAGGAACGACAGCAGCAGGCGTCCTCCGAGGGCCGGGGGGACGCCCTTGGAAACGACGAGGTCGGTCAGGAGCGAGAAGCGGTGGAGCAGGACGACCAGCGTGAAGGTCAGCAGCCCGAGGAAAAAGGGGCCCGCCACTTCGGACAGGATATATTTGTGGAGCCGCTTCACCGGCGTATAATATCACTTTACACTAGGGGGTTTTGCGCGTTGACCAAACACATGACCGTGCTGGGCGGATCGTCGAAGGGCTTTCCGGAGACGGGCGCGGCGGTCACAATCGGGAATTTCGACGGCGTCCACATGGGGCACCGGGAACTGCTCAGACGCACGGTCGATTTTGCGGCCTCCGCCGGGATTCCTTC
>JANXPS010000253.1 GCA_025357175.1 Deltaproteobacteria bacterium
TCATTGCCGCAGTCGTATGACTTGATGTCCTGGTTGATCGCTGCATCGACTCTCAGAATGGCGACAGGCAAGGTGTGCTTGAGTATGCCGCTTCGGACGACAACCAATACCGATCCAGGGCGACACATTCGCGCGGAAGAATTTTCGATCGCGAGATCGGTGATCGACTCACTTGCAGAGGTAATAGTTGTCGCCTTGATATCTCCGGACGAAAGCCACGGAATGTCGCCGTTCCAGAAACTCGCGTTCGACCGACTCGGGGTCCCGCCGCCGTGGGAGTGGAATAACTCTCCGACGGCTACCGTCGCCCAACCCTTCGGCGTTTTGCTCACGCCTCGACGCCCTCTTCCTGCTCGATCAATCGGACGATTTCGCGGAGGTCGTCGACGACCGCTTCGAGCTCGGTGATTGCCTCGCTGGCGAGGTCCTGCGGTTCGGGAAGGGAGTCGCCGTCCTCGACCGAGTCGTCTTTGAGCCAGGTGATGTCGAGCTTGTAGTCGCGCGCCTTGACGTCGGCGATCGAGAAGGGGCGGAAGCGACCCGTTTCGCCCGTGTCCATGCGTTTCGAGCGGCCGTCGGGATCCTTCCCGTAGGCCGCGTCGAACTCGGAGAAGTGGGCGGCCGACAGCGGGCGTTCCTTTTTCGTGATGCCGGGCACGTTGGAGCGAGCGTCGAAGATCCAGGTGGTCTCGGTCGGCAGCCCTTTCTGGAAGAAGATTACGTTGGCCTTGACGCCCTGGCTGTATGGCGTGAAGGTGCCGCGGGGCAGACGCAGAACCGTGTGCAGGTTGCAGTCCTTCATCAGGATCTCGAACACCTCGCCCGCCTTCCCCTCGAACAGGCAGTTGTCGGGAAGGACCATCGCGGCGCGGCCGCCGGGCGTCAGGATGTTCACGACATGCTGGACGAAGTTGAGCTGCTTGTTGCTCGTCTCGATCGTGAAGTCCTCCCGCTCGGGCACCTGGTTGGCGCCCTTGGTGCCGAAAGGCGGATTCGTGAGAATCACGTCGTACCGCTCGCCCCGGTCGGGCTCGTAGATCGTGTCGCCCAGATAGATGTGCGGCTCGACCCCATGCAAGTAGAGGTTCATCAGCGCGAGGCGGCGCGGGCGTTCGACGAGATCCTGCCCGAAGTAGGTCTTCTGCGCGATCCGCTTCGCCTCGGCGCGGTCGAAGACGCCGCCGCTCTGCTCCATCAGCCATTCGTGAGCGCAGACGAGAAAGCCGCCGGTCCCGCAGGCGGGGTCGCACACCTTGAAATCGGCCTTGTCCCGCGGATCCGGGCGCATGACGCGCACGATCGACTGGATGAGCACGCGCGGGGTGAAGTATTGTCCCGCCCCCTTCTTGCCCTCGTTGGCGGCCTTTTCCAGCAACCCTTCGAAGACGGCGCCCTTGACGTCGAGGTCGAGCGACATCCAGTCTTCCTCGTCGATCAGGCCGATGAGCCGCTTGAGATTGACCGGGTTGTTGAAGCAGGGCATGGCCTTGCCGAAGATGTCGCCGAGCAGAGCCGGCTGCTTGCCGAGCGCCCGGAGCACATCCGAGAAATGCTCCAGCAGCGCGGTGCCGTTGGCCTCGCGCAGGGCGGTCCAGCCGCAGTCGGTCGTGACCGACTGCCCCTTCTCGTTCTTCCAGTCGATCCTGCGAAGGTCGATGCTGCGCTCGTCGGCCATTTTGAGAAACAGCAGGTAGGTGATCTGCTCGATGTAGTCGCCGTAGTCGATCCCGTCATGGCGAAGCGTGTGACAGAAGCCCCACAGTTTTCCTACGATGTCGCTCATTCAGTTCCCTTCAGTTCGCCGTTGCGACGGCTTCGTTGAGTCGATGGAGCAATTCGGGAAGCGCCCCCCCGAAGATGCGGTCGGCGCGGCCCCACCCGCCGGCACTGGAAAACACCGGGATGAAATCGAAGTCGTCCCGCCCGATCGAAAGATTCTTCACCAGATGCGCCCGGATCCGCTGGAGCCATTCCATCTGATCGGGTGTGAAGTCGATCCCGCCGGTGATGCGCATCATCGCGCGGGCAACCCGCTCTTCGGCGGTGAACAGCCCTGCTTCGTTCTTCGCCGCATGACGGACCATCGAGATGATGGCGGCCATTGCCTTGTGCAGCGCCTTCTCGTGTGCCCTCCGCAGCGTCTCCTCTTCGAATCGGAGCGGCGAAGCGGCAGCCAGCTTCTTGCGTAATTCTCCCAGCGGCTCGACGCCCCAGTCCGCGGGGCGGTCGAGCAGGATCTGAAGCGCGTCGATCGAATCCCGGTTCTCCTCGACGAACCGGGAGAACGCGACCAGATAGTCTTCCGGCTTGTATTCCTTCCCTTCGACGTCGCGGACCATCCAGACGCTTTCGACCTGATCGACCACTTCGAGCCCTTTCAGGAAGGTCCGATCGGGCCGCTTGAAATCGACCAGCAGTTTCTGGAAAGACGGATTGCGCAGGATGGCCATGACGACGGTGAAGTCGTTGTCGATCCGACCGGGAAGCGCTTCCGCGAATTGGCGCATGTCGCCGTCCGGAATGAAGGCGGCGAAGTCGGAACGCGCCTCGCCCGACATCTCCTTGTCGGTCCGCATGAGGCGTTTGACGAGACAGCGGAGGTTGTATCCCCGGTCGCGGTTCTCCCAGACGTCCTCGATGATCTCGACGATGGTGCGCGTCGGGCCGACGGGGACAAGCTCGGTGATCGCGGTCGCCGGCCGGAGGAAAACGATGAACTCCAGGTCGGGGATATCGACACCGGTTGAAAGCAGGTCGACGGTGACGACGATGCCAGGCTCAGGGCGGTTCCGGAACTCGCGGATCCGCTGAAGCGGACGATCGACCTTGCCTGTTATTTTCGTGACGAACGATTCGCCGCGGCCGAAGACATCCCTTGCCATCTGGACCAACTGGTCGGCGTGGGAGGTGTGCGGCAGGTCATTGACCGCGAAGATCAGCGTCTTGGGGAAGCGGCCGGTCCGCTCCTCGTGTTCGAGGGCGTACTTCTTCACCTCTTCGAGAATCTTCCGGTTCGAATCGGGAACCGTGATGTCGCGTTCGATCGCGCCGGCCTCGTAGCTGCGCTCGTCTTCGAGATGGTCCATCTTTTCGGCGCCGCTCTTGGTATCGACGACACCGACCAATTCCCCCTCGCTCAGGAAAGCCCCGTCCATTCGGACGGCGGAGCGGACCGCGACCACGTCGTAATCGACGAGAAACCCTTCCCTCACCGCGCGCTCGTATTCGTACCGGTAGGCGACGTTTTCGAAGTAGGCCATCGTATGCGCCGCGGGGGTCGCGGTCAGGCCGACCTTGATCGCGTCGAAGTAATCGAGCGTGTCTCGCCAGATGTTGAGTTCGTTGGCCGTGTATCCACGGTGGCTCTCGTCGGCCACGATCAGGTCGAACGCATGGGCGGGAATGTCGAGCCGATCGGCATCGTCTTCGGCTTCCGGATCGCCGAGGCCGGCGACGGCTTCCTTCCCGAACAGGTTGATCGTCATCCGCTGGATCGTGCTGACGTAGACGAAGGCGTGCCCCGGCCCGGGATTCGTCAGGTAGCCGTTGGGCAATACCTTCGGGTCGAACTTTTCCTCTTCCCCGAAATCGCCGGTCTGGAATCGCTGGCTGTAAACCTCGTAGATCTGGTCGAATTTGTGTCCGCTTTCCGGCTCGAAGGCAGTGAAGGCGCGAACCGCCTGGGCGGCCAGCGCTCGGCGATCGACGAGGAACAGGATCCGCTTCGCGACGCCCGACTTCATCAATCGGTAGATCTGGTTGACCAACGTGAACGTCTTGCCGGTGCCGGTCGCCATCGCCACGAGCAGTTTCCGGCGACGGTCCGCAATGGCCGCCTCGACCGCACCATTGCACTCGATCTGGTAGGGGCGAAGTCGGGGATGGTCATTCCGAAGGGCACCCAGCGTGGAAAGCGCTCCTTCGAAATCGCGGGCAAGCATTTCTTCGAGCGCCGAGGGCGTCGGGAACGCCACGATCTTTCGCGACCGATTGTCCGGGTTCCGGACATCGTGATGCCAGATGAGCACGCCATTGGTCGAGTAAAGGAATGGCACATGGAAAGCGCCGAACGACAGCGGGTTGGCCGTTGCGGCCTTGGCGTATCGCTCCGCCTGGGACAGCACGTTCTGGGGACCCAGCGACAACTTCTTCGCTTCGACGATGCCGAGAATCCGCCCGCCAACGCAAAGCGCATAATCGGCAGGACCTTTATCGGTCGGATATTCGACGACGGCGCAGCGATCGAGGGAGGACAACGGGCGAGACGCGTCGAACGGAACGACTTTCCATCCGGACGCGACAAGCCTAGGATCGACAAGCTTGCGCCGGATGAGCCACTCGGAGTTTGAGGCGGTCGCGGGCATCCGTTACAAGCTATTGCAATCCGGGGAACGAATCAATTCCCATGTGCACCGAGCAAATTCCTCATTACCCTTCCCCCTGAATGACCTCACTCGATCTGGCCCCGCCATCTAAAAAGACGCAGCCGACCAAATGCCATGGATTCGAGTCGGGTGGCCAGGCTTGATGGATCCAAAAAATCAGGGCATGACCATAAAAAAAGGGGTCTTCGGATTATCGTGTTGTTTCCGGGTTTGGGTTGACTCACTGCGCATTTCAAGCCTGTGTTGGTAGTCGGACTATAGAGCTTGTGACATCGGCCCCATTCTCCGGATTTTCGTGTTGTTAATCCCGAACGTGTTCTGACTCGAAATACTGGATCAGTTTGTCGATATCAGCCCCCAGATAGATCTCGGGTTCGGCCTCATCGGCTCCAATCCAATCCATCGTTACATCGGCCCAGCTCATTTCCTCGGCCTTGCGCCTTGCTCGGAGGCTGGTTGGTTTGGGCTTCTTCTTTACGAACCCCTGCGTAAAGAGAATCTTGGCTCGCAATGCATCGAAGGAATACCCTCGCCCGATCCGGTTCATAGCACGTATGGCCACCACCCTCACGCGCTCCTTGTCGGGCATGTTCTTCAGATAGGCGACAACCGCGTCCTTCTTTCGGTTTGGCAACAGGTCGACGACGGTTCTGTTTTCAATATTGGTGATGACCGCGCGAGCCTGGTCGAGGATGTGAATTTCGTCGATACCCATCCGGGTGGGAGTTTCGAACTTAACAGTCTCCGCCAAGCGGGAAACGTAATCGCGAAAGATATTCCGGACCGTTTTTTCATCAAGGCCGAATTCCAGTGCCAGGCTGGTATGGCTCCGACGAAGGGTCTGCTCCTCGAGGCGCTCAACAAATCTCCGGGTGGCATGACGCTTTTCATCGGCAAAATATATGGGTTCGTAGAACGTGTACTCGCATGCCTTACAGCGGAAGCGTTGCCGGATAAAATTGATGCCCACCTGCTTGCCGTGCATCGGAAGATCCATGATTTTTTGCTCTTTGGTGCCGAACCCGATGACCTCTTCGCTGGGGCACTCCGGGCAGGCCCGCTGCGGTTCCACGGAGGAGGCGCGAACCATGTACTCCTTCCCGTTTTCATTGCAAGCGAGGACCTGAACGTTGTGGAGGTTAAGCGATATCTCGATGGCTGCCTGCACGGTCATGAAGAGGTCTCCACTCTCTTTTTCTTGAGGATCGGCAGAAGGTCCATGACCATTTTCTGCGGGTAACCGCCGGGATCAGAAATCACATGGAACCCGAAGTGTTTGTAGAACGATACAGCCTCTTTGTCGATCGCGTCCGTGACGAACAGGCGAACGCCAACATCCTCCTCGGCCTGTAAAGCCTGCCCTAGCGCCCCTTCGAGCAGATAGCGTCCGAGACCCTGTCCTTGGGCATTTGTGTCAACAGCCAGCCTCGCAAGCAGTATTCCGGGGATCGGAAACGATGGAAGGCGACCAAGTCCCGGTATTGTGGCGAGAGACTCGCTCGAAACGCTCGTTGCGGCAATCGTGAAATAGCCGGCAATTCGGGGCGGGGTTCCGGCAGGCTCGTCTACTGCGACCCAGGTTTTGGAAAGGGCCTTGTCCTTGTGCTGGGAAGCGTAATGCTTCAAATACTCTTCAAGCGACCGATGCCGGTTTTCGAAACGGGAGAGCAGTTCCCGGTGCTTCCTGCTGAATGGTTCGAGGCGGATCGACATGCGGTCAGCGCGCCTTGTCTTTCCACCGAATCACCGGAGGCTTTCGATCCGGGTTTGAGAGGTTCGCCAGAGCCTTCTGAAGTCCAGCGGTCGGTTTGAACCCCTCGTCCAGTATCTTGGCGAGCCGCTTCGTTTCCGATTCGGATAACACGATCGATTCGATCATCGGGGCGGTCGTCCTCTCGCGAAGCCGAGTCACGACAGGCATGTCGCACGTCACGACCTTCTTCCCGCTTCGCGCCTCGATCATCATCCCGCTGGCAGACTGTTGAAGAACCCAGGCGGAAAGCGCTGCCATTTCGCGCAACAGTTCGGCCTTGTGGCTTTGATCGAGCCCCAAGGTGCTTCGAACAAGGTCAAGATCTCGTTCGAGGGCCGGATTTGTCAGAGCCTGGAATCGGGACATGTTGGTTTTCCTTTCCTGCCTGCCCATCCTGTATGAGTAATATATTACTCATACAGGATGGGCTTGTCAACCCATTGTTTCGCGGTCGATCGACCGGGCCGGCAAGGTTCGGAAGATCCACGTCGGGTTCGATCCTGCCATGGAGCGCAGAACACGACGAACCGGAAATCAGCGATCGACGGCCGCACCGGATGGGAATGAGGAGGTTTACGCGCCTGACAAACGCGTTCAGCAAAAAGGTGGTGAACCTTCGGGCAGCAGTCGCGGTCCATTTCGCGTACTACAACTTCGTGCGCGTTCACAGCACCATCCGTGTTACGCCGGCCATGGCGGCAGAGGGCTTTAGAACAGGCTTTGGAGCTTGGATGAGCTGGTGGAGCGGGCATTACGAAAATAGAATGCCGGGGCCTAGCATGAAATTGGCTGATCGCGTCTCAACAGGTTGAGTCATGGTCATCGGGTCGCGAGCAGTTTCGCGAGCGCAGGGAATAACCCCTGCATCGCGGCGGGATCCAATGTTGGTTTTCAGAACCTTTCACCCCCCTCGAAGCTACTTTTTCAAATCATTCACCCCCCCTGCGTGACCGGATGGTATGACCCTCCTTGCGCCTGCCCTTTGCGGGGCAAGGCCTGGAGGGAACATGGCATATCGCGAGGTCACGATGATCGAAGTGA
>JANXPS010000262.1 GCA_025357175.1 Deltaproteobacteria bacterium
TGACCATGAAGAAGTTGCCGAGCATCAGGTCGCTGTACCAGTCTGCGGCCAGGTCGGAGAGTGAATCGAAAACGTAGTACGCCCCTCGACCCGCCTGGGCGATCACCCGGTGGATTTCCGCCGTGAACGTCTCGAAGCCGACTTCCGGATTGAGGACGTGACGGACCGCGCCGCACCCGGGCGGCAGCAGTTCGGGGTGGCGGGCGAAGCGGAAGTAGATCAGCGTTCGGCCGGCGGCCAACGTCGAGGCGCGGAACGCGTCCACGAACGGGACGTATTCCTCGATGGCCTCCACCTGCCAGACGACGTTGTCGCCCAGCCGCAAGCCGTCGAGCACGGCGTCGAGCGATGGCAGCCCCGTCCCGGGACAGCGGGACTTCGGGTCAGTCATCGATGTCGAAATCGACGATCCGCAGGTCGTCTCCGCCGGTCAGGCCGATTCCGGCGGCCCCGCACGCGGGACAATCGAGCACGATCGCGTCCCCCTCGGTTCGCAGCCCGCACGCCGGGCAATGGATCACGACCGGATCGGTCTCGATCGCCAGCGTCGCCCCCTCCGCGATCGTTCCCGCGGCGACGTGCCCGAACAGGAACGACAGGTTGTCGGCCACCACCGCCCGGAGCACGCCGACGCGGAGCGTGACGCGGGTCACCTTCTTCGCCCCGTGCCGTTCGGCCTGGGGCAGGATCGCCCGAAGAAGCTCCTCCGCGATGCCCAGTTCGTGCACCGCTGCGGCCTATCCGACCTTCGCGTCGTGCAGCGCCGCCAGCCGGTCGGCGAACGCCGCGATCCCCTCGCCGGTCACCGAGGACATCCTGAAGATCCCGACCTCGGGATTGATCGCCCGCGCCGCCGTCTCGACGTTTCCGACGTCGAAGCGGACGTACGGCAAAAGGTCGATCTTGGTCAGGGCGAGAAGGCTGGAGGTCCGGAAGATCAACGGATACTTGAGCGGCTTCTCGTCGCCTTCGGTCACCGAAAGCGCCACGACGCGCACGTCCTCTCCCAGCGGGATTTCCGCCGGGCAGACGAGGTTGCCCACGTTCTCGATGACGAGAATGTCGACCGATCCGAGATCGAGCCGCCCGAGCGCCTCACGCAGCATGAACGGCGGGATGTGGCAGGAGGAACGGGTCATGATCTGGTGCACCTGAACGCCGTGCTTCCGGATCCTGGCGGCGTCGATGTCGGTCTCGACGTCACCCTCGACCACGGCGATCCGTTTGCGGCCCGCAAGCGCCCCGATCAGCGCCTCGATCAGCGTGGTCTTTCCGGAACCGGGAGAGGAAACCAGGTTGACCGCGAGCAGCCGGTGCGCCGCGAAAACGCCTTTCAGGATATCGGCCTCGGCCTCCGCGGACTGCTGCACCGCCTGCCCGACCGGGATCGTCACATTGCCCATCCAGTCTCCTTGTTCATGGTCAGGACGCCGGGGTGGAGGTGGCCGAGAGAACCTCGGACAGCACGGATGCGAAAGTCGCCAGCAGGTACGGCTTGGCGATCATGCCCCGGAACCCGAATTTCCTGAAGTCGGCCATCACGGGATCGTTCGAATAGCCGCTGGACACGATCACGCGGGCACCCGGGTCGATTTCCAACAGCCGCCTGACTGCCTCGCGCCCCCCCATGCCGCCCGGGATGGTCAGATCCATGATCACCGCGGAGAAGGCCGGCCCCGATTCCTTCGCTTCGCGGTAGCGGGCGACCGCGTCGGACCCGTTGCTGGCAAACGACGGTTCGTAGTCGAGGTGCTTCAGCATCTCCCCGGCGATCTCGAGGATTTCCGCGTCGTCGTCCATGACCAGGATTCGCCCTGCGCCCCGCCTCTCCTTCTCGTCCGGGGAGGACGAGCCGGCAGCCTGCCCGTCGCTGACCGGCAGGTAGAACGTGAAGGTGGCGCCGCCGCCGGGAACGGACTGCGCGGTGATGAATCCGCCGTGCTGCCGGATGACGTTGAAGCAGACCGCCAGCCCGAGCCCGTTCCCCTCCTTCTTGGTCGTGAAATAGGGGTCGAAGATGCTGGCGAAGTGCTCGGGGGAAATTCCCTGTCCCTCGTCCTCGACCGACACCCGCACGTATTTTCCCGGTGCGAGAGGCAGCCC
>JANXPS010000302.1 GCA_025357175.1 Deltaproteobacteria bacterium
CCTCACCTCCACCTTCATGGTCATCAGCGCCGACATCATCACCGACTTCGACCTCTCCAAGGCGATCGCCTTCCACAAGAAGCAGAAGGCGGCATGCACCATCGTGCTCACGCGGGTTCCCAACCCGCTTCAATACGGCATCGTGATGACCGAGGACGACGGCCGGATCGTCCGCTTTCTCGAGAAGCCATCCTGGGGCGAGGTGTTCACGGATACGATCAACACCGGCATATACATCCTCGAACCCGAGGTGCTGAAACTCATCCCGCCGAAAAAGAATTTCGACTTCAGCAAGAACCTGTTCCCCGCGATGCTCACGCGCGGCGACAAGCTGATGGGATACGTGGCCGAAGGCTACTGGAAGGACGTCGGCAACCTCGACGAATACCTCAACGTGCAGCTCGACGTCCTGTCGGGCAAGGCACGGGTCGACGTCGACGGGAAGCTCGCCGGCACCACCAACGTCCGGATCGGCGAGGGGACGCAGGTCGACTACACGGCCGAACTGAAAAACGTCCTGCTCGGGAAGGATTGCCGGATCGGGGCGAGCGTCGTCGCGGAAAACGTCTGCTTCGGCGACGGCTGCGTCGTCGAGGACGGGGCGGTGATCCAGTCGAGCGTCGTCTGGCCGAACTCGAAGATCGGCAAGGGCGCGCGCATTCTCGAGAACATCATCGGCTCCGAGGTCGAGATTTCCGAGGGCGCCTTCCTCGCCGAACGCGCCGTGGTCAGCGACCATTGCCGGATCGGCCGAAAGGCCACGGTCAAGGCCAACGTCAAGGTGTGGCCCCACAAGACGGTCGAGGACGGCGCGGTGCTCTCCTCCTCGCTCATCTGGGGCGAAAAGTGGTCCCGGTCGCTGTTCGGCGTCTACGGGATCAACGGGTTGGCCAACCTCGAGATATCGCCCGAGTTCGCCGCCAAACTGGGCGCCGCCTTCGGCTCCACTTTCGGCAAGAAGGTTCTCGTTTCAACAAGCCGCGACAGCCACAAGACGTCGCGCATGATCAACCGGGCGCTGATGACCGGCCTCCTGTCCGTCGGCGTCGACGTTCACGACTACGGAGCCACGCCTCTTCCGGTCGTCCGTTTTCTCTCACGAAGCCACGGGGCGGAAAAAGGCGGCATCCACGCCCGCAAGAGTCCGTTCAATCCCTCGTGGGTCGACATCAAGTTCTTCGGCGAGAACGGGCTCGACATCCCGGTCGGACTCGAGAAAAGCGTCGAGGGGCTGTTCTTCCGCGAGGATTTCGTCCGGGCCGAGATGGACGAAACCGGCGAGATCAGCTTCCCCGTCGGCGGGGTCGACACCTATGTCAGCGGCTTCCTCAAGGCGGTGAATGCCGGCGCGATCCGCGACCGCGCCTTCAACCTCGTGATCGACTATTCTTACGGCGCCTCGACCATGATCTTCCCGCGGATTCTGGGGCAGCTAGGCGTCGAGACGGTCGCGCTCAACGCGATCCTCGACCAGGCCCGTCTCACGCGCACCCAGGAGGAGTTCGACCGGGGACTTCACCACCTGACCACGATCGCGCGGTCGCTCGCGGCCGACTTCGGCGTGATGCTCGACGCGGGCGGAGAAAAGGTGTTCCTGGTCGACGAAAAGGGCGACCTGATCCCCGACTGGGTCGCGCTGCAGGTCGTGACGCTCCTCTTGTGCCGCCAGAAGCGCAGCGGGAAGATCGGCGTCCCGGTCACCGCGTCGCGAAACATCGAGAAGATCGCCTCGAAATACGGAATGGAGGTGGTTCGCACCCGGACTCTCCCGCGCTCCCTCGTCGATGCGGCCACGAAAGAGGGCGTGGCTTTCGTCGGAGACGGCGACGGCGGCTACGTATTCCCCGGGTTCCAGCCTGCGTTCGACGGCATGTACGCCATCGTCAAGCTGATGGAACTTCTGGCCGGCGAGGAAAGGTCGCTCTCCGAAATCCACCGGGAAGTCGCGCCCACGTTCATGGTGCGGCGAAAGGTCCCGTGCGCCTGGGAGAAAAAAGGCGTGCTGATGCGGATGCTGACGACGCACGCGAAGGGAAAGCTGAGCCAGTTCATCGACGGCGTCAAGATATTCGAGGGCGACGACTGGGTGCTCATCTACCCGAGCCAGGACGAGGCCTATTTCCACCTGTGCGTCGAATCCGACGAGCGGAAGAAGGCCGAAGAGATGGCCGACCATTACGAGGAACTCTTCGCCGGCTGGAGCGCCGAGCTGTGACGGGGACGGAAGCCGCATACCGCGTCCACGTCCTCTCGGTCGGTCCGCTGCAGGAAAACTGCTCGGTCGTCGAGCACGTCCTTTCCCGACGCGCCGCGGTGGTCGACCCGGGCGACGAAGGCGAGGCGATTCTCGACTTCCTGGCCGAGCGCGGGTTGACCCTTTCGGCGATCCTCGTGACGCACGGACACTTCGACCACGTCGGGGCGATCGGCGTCCTCAAGGCGCGAACCGCCGCTAAGATCTACGCTCACGCGGACGACGTCGAACTGATGGGCATGGCTTCCAAACATGGCGCGTTGTACGGCATCAGCGTCGAACCGGTTCCGCCGCCCGACATCCTCGTCGAAGAGGGCGACACGATTCCCCTCGGCGACGCATCCTTCGTCGTGTTGCATACGCCCGGCCACTCGCCGGGGAGCGTGACCTACCTTCTCGCCGGATGGGCGTTCGTCGGCGACCTGATCTTCGCCGGGTCGATCGGCCGCACCGATCTTCCGGGGGGATCGATGCCCGTGCTGATGCGGTCGATCCGCGAAAAGATCTTTACGCTCGACCTCGCAGTCGAACTGATTCCCGGCCACGGACCCGACACCACGGTCGGGCGGGAGAGACGAAACAATCCATTTTTCGAAGGCGACCCGAAACAATGATGAGCGGGAAGGAAATAGTCCTCGGCGTGACGGGCGGCATCGCCGCCTACAAGGCGTGCGAGATCATTCGCGAGCTCCGGAAGGAGGGGGCGCACGTCCACGTCGTCCTGACCGCATCCGGCTCGCAGTTCATCACCCCGCTGACGCTGCAGACGCTTTCCGGAAACCCGGTCGTGACCGACCTGTTCAACCTGATCTCCGAATCCGAGATCGGCCATATTTCGCTTTCGCAACGCGCCGACCTGGTGCTGGTCGCCCCGGCGACCGCCAACATCATCGGGAAGATCCGAAACGGGATCGCCGACGACATGCTCTCGACGGTCGTCATGGCCACGTGCGCGCCGGTGCTGATCGCCCCGGCGATGAACTCGCAGATGTACGCATCGGCCGCGGTCCGCGAAAACCTCGAAACGCTTCGCGCGCGCGGCTTTCATTTCGTAGACCCCGGCGAGGGCGAGCTGGCGTGCGGAACGTTTGGTCCCGGGCGATTGGCCGACCCGCCGAAAATCGTCGAGATGGCGCGCATCCTTCTGTCCCGGAAAACGCTCGCCGGCAGGAAGGTGGTCGTCAGCGCGGGTCCGACCGCCGAGGCGCTCGATCCCGTGCGCTTCCTTTCCAACCGGTCGTCCGGAAAGATGGGATACGCGATGGCGCGCGCCGCCCGGCGGCTCGGCGCGTCGGTGACGCTCGTGTCCGGGCCCGTTTCGCTGCCCGACCCGTATTTCATCGAGACCGTGCGCGTCGAGTCCGCGGCCCGGATGCTCGACGCGGTCCGGTCGGCTTCCTCCGACGCCGACATCGTGGTGATGGCCGCGGCCGTCGCCGACTTCCGCCCGGCCGAAATGAACGCCGTCAAAATCAAGAAAGAGACGTTTTCGGGCGTGCTGCCGATGTCGCCCACCGTCGACATCCTCGCCGAACTGGGGCGTGAAAAGGGACGGCGCATCCTGGTCGGGTTCGCCGCCGAGACCGACGCGCTCGATGCGAACGCTTCCGGCAAGCTCCGCCGGAAAAATCTCGACGCGATCGTTGCGAACGACGTCTCCCGCGGCGACATCGGCTTCGGGGCCGACGAGAACGAGGTGCGGCTGTTCTTCGCCGACGGAACATCGAGCGACATCCCGAAGGCGGGGAAAGAGGCCGTCGCCGAATCGATCTTTTCCGCACTGTGCGCGAAAGGGGTGATCGCATGACATCGCCTCGGGTCACTCCGGCGTTCGTCGCCGCCTACCTGAAGGAGATCGGCGTCGAGTTCGTACCTTCGGTTTCCGCCGAGGTCGCCCGCGTCATAGACGAACGTCGCCGAGGCGGAACGCGCGAAACGATCGTTCCCTCGACGAAGACGACTCCGTCCACCGCAGGGGCGCTCCCGGCCGAAACGGCGACGTCCGGTTCGGGCCTCGATGCGCTCCGGGTCGAAACGCTCGCATGCCGCCGATGTCCGCTTCGGGAAGGGGCGAAACAGGTCGTGTTCGGCGTCGGCAATTCGCATGCGCGGCTGATGTTCATCGGCGAAGGGCCGGGGGCAGACGAGGACGACCAGGGCGAGCCGTTCGTCGGAGCCGCCGGGAAACGTCTCAACACATGGATCCCGCGGCTGGGCCTCGCCCGCCAAGACGTCTACATCGCCAACATCGTCAAGTGCCGTCCCCCGGACAACCGCGCCCCGGTGCCCGAGGAAGCCGGCGTGTGCGTGCCGTGGCTCATCCGGCAGATCGAGATCATCAGGCCCGAGGCGATCTGCCTGCTCGGCGCGACCGCCCTACGTTTCCTCCTCGGCGGCGAGCCGAAGATCACCAGGGAACGAGGTCAATGGCGCGAATACAAGGGGATACCGGTGCTCCCGACCTACCATCCGGCCTATATCCTCCGCGATCCCCGGCGCGAGGACGAAGTATTCCAGGACATGGAAACGCTCAAAGGTCGACTCGATGGCCGGTGAATCCGTCGACGCCCCGGGAGGCCCGATTCCGTTCGTCCGCATCAGCCGGCGGGGGGAGGAGCGCGTCAACGCCGGGCACGCCTGGATCTTCGGAGACGACCTCCGCGAAATGCCGCCCGGCCTTCCGCCCGGCGTATGGGTTCGCGTCGAGTCCCGTTCGGGGCTCCCGCTCGGCACCGCCATGCTCAACACCCGCAGCCGGATCGCGCTGCGCATCGTTTCCCGTGAGGTGATCGAACCGGGACGCGCGTTCATCGCGCGGCGACTCCGCGAGGCGCGGTCGCGGCGGGAAATGGCCGGATGGGGGGCCGAGCGCGCGATGCGCCTGTGTTTCTCCGAGGCCGACGCGATGCCGGGACTCGTCGTCGACCGGTTCGACGATGTCCTCTCCATCCAGATCCTGACGGCCGGGATGGAAACGTACCGGCAGGAGATCATCGACGAGCTTGTTTCCGCATATTCGCCTCGCCTCGTCTACGAGAGATCCGAGGGAGGCGCCCGAAAGCACGAGGGGCTGGCCGAACGCAAGGGGGCCGCTTACGGGGAAGGCGCGGGAACGACTTCCGTCATCGACTCCGACGGCGTCCGTTTCATGGTGGACGTGGAAAAGGGCCCCAAGACCGGCTTCTTCCTCGACCAGCGGGCAAACCGGCGGATCGTTCGCGACCTCTCCGCCGGGAAATCGGTGCTCGACGGATTCTGCTCGACCGGCGGATTCGGCCTTTACGCGCTGGCCGGAGGCGCTTCCGCGGTGCTGGCGGTCGACTCGTCCGATTATGCGATCGGCGCGGCGCGCGAAAACGCCGCCCTGAACGGATTCGACGACCGGTGGGAAGGACGTTCCGCCAACCTGTTCCACGAGTTGCGCGAATTGGCGGCATCGGGACGCCGCTTCGATCTCGTGGTGCTCGACCCGCCTGCTTTCGCCAAGGCGCGCGAGGGGCGGGAAGGGGCGGTTCGCGGCTATCGGGACGTCAACCGGATCGGCCTGTCTCTCCTTTCTCCCGGCGGATTGCTGGCCACCGCCTCCTGCACGCAACTGGTCGATCTGCCCACCTGGAAGGAAGCGCTGCGGTCCGCCGCGGCGGATGCGCGAGCCGACCTCGAGCTCGTATCCGTCGGCGGTCCTCCGCCCGACCATCCGGTCCTCCTCGGCATGCCTGAAACCGACTATCTCAAATTCGCCGTCTGGCGGAAACGGTCCCCGTGAGCCGCCTCGCCGTTCGCCTCGCTTCCCTTCTGCTGGCCCTCCTCGTTCTTTCGGGACGCTCTCCGGATGCGGAGGCGACCGAATCGAAGAGCCAGGCCCCGGTGCACGTGATCACCATCGCCGCGTCGATCAATCCGGTGACCGCCGACTACCTTGCCGCCGAGATCAGGCGTGCCGAACAGGGCGGGGCCCAATGCCTGGTCGTCGAACTCGACACGCCCGGCGGCCTCGAAAGCGCGATGCGGGAGATGGTGCAGGGCATTCTCAAGACGCGTGTTCCAGTCGTCGTCTACGTCGCTCCGCCGGGAGGCCGCGCGGCCTCGGCGGGCGTGCTCCTGACGCTGGCGTCCGACGTCGCGGTGATGGCGCCGGGCACCAACATCGGTGCGGCGCACCCGGTCGGCATCGGCGGCGGGGCGATCGACAAGACGATGGCGGGCAAGGTCGAGAACGATTCGGCCGCCTACGCAAGGTCGATGGCGGAGAAAAAAGGGCGCAACCCCGCATGGGCCGAATCCGCCGTTCGGAAGAGCTCGTCGCTGACCGAACGGGAAGCGCTCGACAACGGAGTGATCGACATGGTCTCCGGCAGTCTTCCCGACCTGCTTTCCCGACTCGAGGGACGCACGGTGGCCAAGGACGGGGAAAGCTTCACGCTCCATACCCGGGGCGCCGCCGTCCTCCGCTACCCGATGGGATTCCGCCACCGGCTGCTTTCCGCGATCGCCGACCCGAACGTGGCGTACATCCTCCTGATGATCGGGATCTACGGACTGTTCTTCGAGGCGGCCAACCCCGGCTCGTTGTTCCCCGGCATCGTGGGCGCGATATCGATCCTTCTCGGCTTCTACGCGCTTCAGACGCTTTCGGCCGATTATGCCGGGGTGCTGCTCATTCTGCTCGGAGTGATCATGTTCCTGCTCGAGATCAAGGTCACCTCGTACGGATCGCTCGCCATGGGCGGCACGGTAGCCATGTTTTTCGGCGGGCTCATGCTGTTCAACTCGGCTGCGGATCCGTGGCTCCGGATATCCTGGCCCGTCCTGGCGACGATGATGGGCATGTCGGTCCTGTTTTTCACGGTCCTCGTCTGCCTGGTCGTGCGTAGCCGGGGTAAAAGGCCGATGGGCGGTGCCGAGGGGCTCGTCGGGGCGGCCGGGCTGGCCCGCACGCCTTTCGGAGCGGACGGCAAGGGAAAGGTTTTCGTCCAGGGGGAACTCTGGGATGCCCGCAGCGACCGGCCGATGTCGCGCGGAGACGCGCTAATCGTCACCGGCCTCGACGGGATGACGCTGCTCGTCCAACCCCGGAGCCTGCCCGACGGCAGGCCGGGTATCTGACCCAGGAGGAAAAGCATGCCGATCTATCTTGCGATCCCGATCGTCGTCGGGTTGTTCCTGTACAACGCGATCAAGATCCTCAACGAGTACGAACGCGGCGTCGTCTTCCGGCTCGGCCGGGTCATCGGCGCCAAGGGGCCCGGACTCATCCTGCTGATCCCCGGAATCGACAAGATGGTCCGCGTCGGCCTGCGCGTCGTGGCGCTCGACGTGCCCGCCCAGGACGTCATCACCCGCGACAACGTCTCCATCAAGGTGAGCGCCGTCGTCTACTTCCGCGTCATCGATCCGAACAAGGCGATCGTCAGCGTCGAGAACTATCTCTACGCGACTTCGCAGCTGGCGCAGACGACGCTCCGGTCGGTCTGCGGGCAGGCCAATCTCGACGAACTGCTTTCCGATCGCGAGAAGATCAACGACCACATCCAGGAAATACTCGACGCCGACACCGAGCCATGGGGCGTCAAGGTCGCCAAGGTCGAGGTCAAGCAGATCGACCTGCCCCAGGAAATGCAGCGCGCGATGGCCAAGCAGGCCGAGGCCGAACGGGAAAGGCGCGCGAAGGTCATCGGCGCCGAGGGCGAGTTCCAGGCGGCCCAGAAGCTTCACGACGCCGCGGAGATCATTTCGACCGAGCCCGGAGCCCTTCAGCTCAGGTACCTTCAGACACTCCAGGAAGTGGCGTCCGAGAATAACTCCACGATCATATTTCCCATTCCGATAGACCTGTTCACCCCCTTCCTCGAGATGGCGAAAAAGGTTTCCCAGCCGCCCAAGGAATGAGCGTTTCTTCAAATAAAATCTCCGCGTGGTTACTGCCGCTGTTGGCGGCCGCGGTGCTAGGAACCGTTACGGGCGGGTGCGCGGCCAAAAAACCGCGCAGGACGCAGGAGGGTCCGCCCCCTGTTTCCGCGCCCGCCAAAAAGCGCGATGTGACCGCGCCGCCCGTGGGCATCCTCCCGCCCTCCGAGTCGCCCGGCGCACGCCCCGGCACGAAGGCCGCCGTCGAAAGGCCGCGGTACTCGGACCGGATCATCCGCGTCCTGTTTTCCGGCCCTGCGAAATCGATCGCGCTCGACGGCTCGCCGGTGCGCGTCTGGAAGGAGGACGGGACGCTTTTATCCGAGTCCGGCGGATCGCTCGTCCTGACCGCCGAAGGCAACCGGATTCGCGTCGGGGGGCTGCAAGCCGGCGGATCGCTCGACGTCGGCAGCGTCGCTCCGTTCACCGTGGCGGGCCGGAAATTGCCTGCCGGCCGCGTGCGGGTCATGAACCGCCAGGGGAAGTTGCTGGCCGTCGCCGCGCTTCCCCTCGAGGAATATGTAGCCGCGGTCCTCAGCCGTGAGGCCTCCCCTTCGTTCCAACCCGCCGCGCTGGCCGCCCTCGCGGTGGTCGTCCGCACCTACGCGGTCAACGGTGCAGCGAAACCGCGCGACCCGGCCTTCGACCTGCTCAACGGCGTCGACGACCAGGTGTTCGACGGGTTCGACCGGGTCTTTCCCCAGTTCAGGGCCGCGGCGGAGGAAACGCGGGGCGTGCTGCTCTGGTTCGGAGACGGGCCGGCGCGCGCCAACTATCATTCGACCTGCGGCGGAAGAACCG
This sequence comes from Deltaproteobacteria bacterium, assembly GCA_025357175.1. Lineage (GTDB taxonomy): Bacteria > Desulfobacterota > Deferrimicrobia > Deferrimicrobiales > Deferrimicrobiaceae > JANXPS01. The sequence continues at coordinate 8,963 of JANXPS010000302.1, forward strand.
AGAGCGCCGCCGACGCCTGGGGCAGGCCGTATTCCTACCTCGTTTCCGTTCCCTGCGACGATTGCCGCGAAAGCCCGGCTTACAGGTGGGAATACCGGATGACGCTCGAGGAGGGCAGGCGGGTTGCCCAGGCGCTCGGCTTGCGCGGGCGAGACGATCTCCGGATCGAGGTCGTTGCCAGGTCCGCGACCGGCCGCGCCTCCCGGATCATGCTTTCTTCGGCTGGCGTGACTCGCGAGACCGCGGCGCCGCTATTTCGCCAGGCCGCCGGCACCACGAAGGTCAAGAGCCTGCTGTTCGAAATCGAGCGGGCCGGGACCGGATGGAAGATATCGGGGAAAGGCTACGGCCACGGCGTCGGCATGTGCCAGTGGGGCGCCGAAGGAAAGGCGCGGCGGGGCATCTCCTGGTCCGGGATCCTGGCACACTACTACCCTGGGAGCAGTCTGGCCGGAGCGGTGCCGTGAACACCGATCTTCTCGATTTCGAACTGCCGGAAGCTTTGATAGCCCAACGTCCCGCCGACCGGCGGCGCGATGCCAGGCTGATGGGGGTCGACCGGGGATCCGGGAGGATCGACCATCGGGGGATCGCCGATTTCCCTTCCTTGCTGAGAGAGGGCGACCTGCTCGTCCTCAACGACACGCGCGTCATTCGGGGCCGCCTCCGGTCGCGGAGGCCGACCGGCGGCGCGGTCGAGATTTTCCTTCTTTCACCGGTGGTCCCGTTGGCGTCGGGCGCGGTCGAAGAGGACTGGCGCACGCTGGCGCGTCCTTCCAAGCGCCTGAAGGAAGGCGACGTCTACGACGTCGGCGAGGGTGTCGTCGCGACGCTTCTTCGCTCCGAGGGGGACGGCCACTGGATCGTCCGTCTCTCGGCTTCGGGCGGACCGGTCGAGCCGGCGCGGGAGCGTGCCGGAGAAATCCCTCTGCCGCCTTACATCAGGCGACGGGCGGGCGACCCCAGGCTGTCCGAAGACGCCGAGCGATACCAGACCGTTTACGCGCGAAACCCGGGATCGGTGGCCGCACCGACCGCGGGTCTTCATTTCGATGCCGAACTGCTCGACGAGGTCCGGAGGCGCGGCGCGGAGATCGCCCACGTCACGCTCTCGGTCGGCTACGGAACCTTTTCCCCCATTCGCACCGGAGCGGTCGAAGACTATGAGATCCACCCCGAGCGATATCGAATGCCCCCGGAAACCGCCGATGCCGTCGCAGTGACCCGTGCGCGCGGGGGGCGCGTGATCGCCGTCGGAACCACTTCGGTTCGGACGCTCGAGAGCTGCTCCGCCGGGGGAGGCCTCGTCCGTGCCGGTGAGGGCGAGACGCGAATCTTCATCTATCCCGGGCGTCCTTTCCATGTGGTCGACGCGCTGCTGACCAATTTCCACCTTCCCAGGTCCAGCCTGCTCGCACTCGTCATGGCGTTCGGCGGCATCGACCTCGTCCGGCGCGCCTACGCCGAGGCCGTGGCGGAGCGCTATCGCTTCTTCAGCTACGGGGACGCGATGTTCCTGCACGGATGAGACATCCTCTCGCGCAACTGCCGGTGATCCTGATCGTCGTGCTCGCGGCCACCGTCTGCGCGGCGGGTCCGGCCGGACAGGATCCCGTGTCGCTTGCCGGCCCCTTCCGGGTTGCCGTTTGCGACAATCTCCAATGCGATTATCCGCCTCCGGACAGCCCGAAATGGGATCTCGTCCGCCTCGGACCCTCCGGCCTGGATCAACCGCTGCCGCACCAGACGGGAGTCGGGTGGGTCCGCCTTGATTTTGACCTGCCCCTTCCCGGAGAATTCCGGGAACCCGCCCTCCTGATATCGAACCCGGCCGACGCGGAACGGGTATTCCTGAACGACGTCCCACTCGGGGGCGAAGGCATCATCGGTTCCAGCTTCGCAACGGTTCCCGGCCCGGTTCGCGTGCTCCGGATCCCACCCGGCGCGCTTCACGCGGGAAAAAACACCCTCAAGATGAATGTTCTTTTCGCCGAGAAAAACGTCGCACTCCTCAACGGCCCCTTCCGGATCGGAGAGTACGACCGTCTCGGGCTGGAAGCCGAACGGATGCGGGCGCCGGTCATCGGCATGGAAGCGGCGTTCCTGACGCTCTTCGGGCTGATCCTCGCCTTTTACGCGTTCCTCATCATCAAGGGCGTCGCCCGGTCCGATTACGTGCTGTTCGTCGCGTTCACGGCGACCTACGCGTTGACGTTCCTCCTGGGAAGCAACCTGCTCCACGAGTTGGGATTATCGGGCCCCTTGACCGAACGGATCGCCTCGGTATCCTCGCCGGCGACGTCGCTTTTGATGCTCGCGCTCGTCACGAGCGTCGCCGGGGCCCCCTTCGGGACGGTCTTCGGCTTGTTCGCGGCCGCATCGGCCGGCTTCATCCTCCTCAACATCGCGATGCCGACGCTTCCCGCACTCTACGCCCTCGCCGGGCCCCGCAAGATCTATCTGGGGCTCGCCGGCATCTACTACCTTGCCGTCTCGATCATGTCCGTGGCGAGACGGCGGGAAGACGCCGTGGTGATCCTGGTCGGAGTGGCATCTTACGTGGTCGGGTCGCGAATCGAACTGTTCTGGGGTCTCCGGATGCAGGACTATTCCATGGGCGTCTTCGCCCTGTGCATGCTGTTCGCCCTGGTTTCCAGGTACTCCAGGCTTCAAGCCCGCCTGGTTGTTCTTTCCACGAAGCTGCTCGACGCACACGAGCAGGAGCGGAGCCGGATCGCCCGCGATATCCACGACAGCCTGGGCCAGTCGCTGCTGGCGCTCAAGCTGAGGCTGCAGATGCTCGCGTCGAAAGCGGCGGGCGGAAATCCGTTGCCGCCGGAAACGCTGGACGGCCTCGCGCAGGACGCCTCCAGGATCATCGACGAAGTGCGCCGGACCTCGATGGACCTGCGGCCCTCGTTCATAGAATCGATGAGTTTCATGGAGGCCGTGAACTGGTATGCGGAGGCTTTCATGGAACGCAGCGGCATCGATTTGCAGGTCCACGACGGGGAGGAGGAAATTTCCGTTCTCCCCCCTCGCGTCAAGGACAACATGTACCGCGCGCTCCAGGAGATCCTCTCGAATGCGCGGAAACATGCGAATGCGACCCGGATCGACATCTCCGTGTATCGCTCCGGAGGATGTCTTTTCCTGAAGGTTTCCGACAACGGGGTCGGCATCGCGCCGCCGCAGCCAGGGAATAAGGGCATCGGCCTCGAAACGATGCGCGAACGGGCCGAATTGCTCGGGGGAAGGTGCACGGTGGCGGGCAGCCCCGGATCGGGGACGACCGTGACGCTGGAGGTGCCGTTGAAATGATCCGCGTACTGATCGCCGACGACCACGCCATATTCAGGCAGGGGTTGTCCGAACTGCTTGCCGGCGAAAAGGGCGTCGCCGTGGCGGGTTCCGCGCGCGACGGCTCCGAAGCGCTGTCGATGACGTGCACGCTCCTGCCCGACGTGCTGATTCTCGATCTCTCGATGCCGGGATTGGACGGATTCGAGGTCACGCGGCGCGTCCGCGATCTCTGGCTCGACGTGAAGGTGCTGGTGCTTTCGATGCACAAGGACTCGGGAAGCATTCGACGGGCGCTCGACCTCGGCGCTGACGGATACATCATGAAAGAGGACGCGTTCGACGAACTCGCGAAGGCCATCGAGGTCGTCATGGGTGGCGAGCGGTTCCTCAGCCCTCCCGTCCGGGCGGCGGTCAACCGGATGGCGGGAGATCCTGAAGTCGAATCTCTGACGGGCAGGGAGCGACAGGTCGTATCGCTGATCGCCGCAGGGAAATCGACCCGAGAGATCGCCTCGGAACTCGGCATCGGCATCAAGACCGTCGAAACCCACCGTCAGCACGTCATGGAAAAGCTCGGGTTTCGAAAGACCGCCCAGATCGCGGTATACGCGATCAAGGAAGGGCTCGTGGAATAGGCCTCCATGGAAACCGCCGAATACGACGCGATGCGCGCCTTTGAGGACGACCACTGGTGGTATTCCTCCCTCCGGTCGCTGGTTCTGGAAAACCTCGGTTCCGCACAAAAAATTCTCGACGTGGGGTGCGGGACGGGCGGGATGCTCGCCCGGCTTCGCGAACGAGACGCCTACGGCATCGACTATTCGGAAACGGCCATCTCCCATTGCAGGGGGCGCGGCCTCGCACGGATCTGCCGTGCGTCCGCATGCGCGCTTCCGTTCCGCGACGGTTCATTCGACGCGGTCCTCGCCCTCGACGTGATCTACCACAAAGCGGTCGCAGACGATGGCGCCGCGATCGCCGAATGCGCGCGCGTCCTGCGGCCGGGGGGAATCCTTCTCCTTCACGTTCCGGCCTGCGACTGGCTCTCGGGGAGGCACGACCTGGCGACCCACGGCGCAAGGCGGTACAGCCGGGAGCGGATCGGAACGCTGGTCCGGGAGGCCGGCCTGCAAATCTCCTTGCTGACCTACAGGAACGTGCTCGCCATGCTGTTCGCGATCGCGAGGCGACGACTTCACCTGGGCGCCGGTCCCGGCAGCGGACCGGGAGGATCCTCCGAACTGGCGCCGCTTGTCCCCGCCATCAATTCGGCGCTCGGTTTCGCGGGACGGGTCGAAAACGCCCTCCTGGGAATCGGTCCCATCCCCGCCGGACTGTCCGTCTGGTGCAGGGCGATCAAAAAGCGGTAAGTCCGGGCACTAAGTGCCCCATTTCATAAATACGGCCGCATTCGATCGTCGCTGCATCCGCACCGGCTTCGTTGCTCTCACTCGCCGTATTGCCCGATACGCCTCGGTCGAGCGCCTTGCCGGATACGGCGCATCGACGCTCTCGGTGCATACCGAAAAGAAATATGTCGCCGTATTTATGAAATGGGGCACTAAGGGTTTCACCGGATGACTGTCGGGGACGAGTCTCTCTAGACTGCTTTCATGACTGTCGTCCGCATGCTTCCGATCCCCGATGATTCGGTCGAGCGCCTCTCGATCGTCATCCCCGTCTTCAATGGCTCGACCACCATCGGCGTCCTGACGGACACGCTCGTGGAGACGAATCCCGGCTACCGGCTCCAGGTGGTCCTGGTCAACGACGGGAGCGCCGACGCCTCCCGAACGGTCTGCCGCCTCCTTTCCAGGCGTCATCCGGGGGTCGTCACCTTCGTCGATCTCGCCCGGAACGCCGGCGAGCACAACGCGGTCATGGCCGGCCTTTCCCAGGCGACGGGCGACTATTGCGTCATCATGGACGACGATTTCCAGAACCCTCCCCCGGAAGCGTACCGACTCGCGGACAAGGCATTTCGCGAACGGCGAGACATCGTTTTCAGCAGCTACTCCGAAAAGCGGCACGGCTGGGCGCGCAACGCCGGAAGCCGCGTCGTGAACGCGATGGCCCGCCGCCTCATGCGACTCCCCGAGGGTCTCTATCTTTCAAGCTTCAAGTGCCTCAGCCGCTTCGCGGTCGACCAGGTGATCGCCTACCGCGGGCCGTTTCCATACGTCGACGGGCTTGCCCTTCGGGCCACCAGGAACATCGCCGTCCTTGAGACCGCCCACGAATGGACCCGGAAAGAACGCTCCGGCTACACCGTCAAGAAACTCTTCCGGCTGTGGGGGGCGATGGTCGTCAACTTTTCGGTATTGCCGCTCCGGATCGGCACCCTACTCGGGGTCCTGTTCAGCATCCTGGGGTTGGCCGGTGCCGTCTCCGTCGTGATCGAAAAGATGCAGCACCCGGGGCTGCCGATCGGCTGGTCTTCCCTGATCGTCGCGGTCCTCCTCCTTTCCGGGGTCCAGCTGCTCATCCTCGGCATGATCGGCGAGTACCTGGGACAGTTGGTCCTGACGGTCAACGGGACGCCGCAGTACGTCGTTCGGGAGATCGTCACGGAGGAGGTTTCACCGGATGAAAGCTGACCTCGGGACGGCCGTTCGAATCGGCGTCGCCTCCGATCCGATCCGTCTAGCATTCATTCTGGCGCTCGCCATCGCGGTATTTTCGGTTTCCCTCGGCAACGGTTTCGTGTGGGACGACCTCCTTTTCGTCCGGGACAACCCCGTTCTCGAGAATCTAGGAAACGTCCCCTTGATCTTCAAATCCGGGGATGCGGTGGGAACCTACGTAACCAATCCCTACTACCGCCCCTTCGTCACCAGCTCGTTCGCCCTCGACACGGCGCTGTGGGGAAACTCGCCCGCAGGGTTTCATGCGACGAACCTGTTGCTGCACCTGGGCGTCTGCACGCTGCTGTTCTTCGTCGCGAAACGGGTAACCGGCAGCCGGTTCGCCGCCTTTGCCGCGGCATTGCTGTTCGCAGTCCATCCGGCCCATTCGGAACCGGTCGGGTATGTCAGCGCGCGCGCGGATCTTTTCTGCGCATTTCTCGTGCTGTCCTCCCTGCTCTTCTACCTCCGAGACCGCGAAAACGACTCGAGGACCGCCAGGATCCTGTCCCATGTCATGTACTTTCTGGCGCTTCTGTCCAAGATTTCGGCGGGCATGCTGCCCGCGCTGCTGGCAGGGCATCTGCTGCTCGGCGATCGAAGCGGCAGGCGCTGGACGAAGCTGGTCCCGTATGCCGCGATCTCGATCGCCTACCTCGCGATCCGGAGCGCCGTCGTGACCCGTCCGGAATGGGAGGCCGTTTCGCTCGAGGCGCGACTCGCGGGCGCGGGTCCCCTCATCCTGGACTACGTTCGAAACGCGTTGCTTCCCGTCAACCTGAAGGTTTTTTACGACGTCCCGATGAGGGAATCCTTCGCAAATCTTTCCGTGCTCGCCTCCTGGGGAGCGATCGGGGTTTCGATCGGCGCACTCGCAGCGGGGTGCCGAAAAGGATTCCCGCCGATCGTATTCGGCGCGGCGTGGTTCCTCGCTTTCCTGCTGCCTGTTTCCGGGATCGTGATCAGCCTGTTCCCGGTCCATATCGCGGACCGGTATCTGTACATCCCGTTGATCGGGCTGTCGATCGCGATTGGGTCGCTGGCGGATTTCGTGGCGAAAGCGCTTCCTCCCGGCCGGCACCGGGTCGTCGCGGCGGGGATGGCTGTCGCGTGCATCGTCG
>JANXPS010000071.1 GCA_025357175.1 Deltaproteobacteria bacterium
TGCCGGTCAACGCGACCGCCGCGGCCGGAGTCGCCGGATCATTCGACGAAACCGTCAGGTTGGCCGACTTGGCCCCCGCCGATTTGGGGTTGAAGGTGGTCGCTACGGTGCAGCTTGCGCCCGCCGCCAGCGTCTTCGCCGCCGTACCGCACGGATTCGTTCCGCCGCCCAGGTTCAGGGTGAAGTCGGTGGTGCTTGAGAGGGCCATGTTCGAGATCGCGAGCGGGGCCGTCCCGGTGTTGGCGATCGTGGAAACAGCCGGTGAGGACGAGCCGCCGACCGTAACGCTGCCGAAGGCGTTGGACGCCGGCGTGACGGAAACCTTCGGAACCGCTGCCGCGACGCCGGTGCCGGTCAGGGCGACGACATCCGCGCCGGCCGGGTCGTTCGAGGCGACCGTCAGGTTGCCCGGCCTGCTCCCGGCCGTTTTCGGCGAGAAGGTGACCGCCACGGTGCAGGAAGCGCCCGCCGCCAGCGTGGTGGCCGTGGCACCGCAGGGGGCCGTGCCGCCATTGACGTTCAGTGCGTAGTCGGCCGTGTTCGAAAGCGTCATGCCGGTCACCGACAGGGCGGCCGTGCCGCTGTTCCGGAGCGTGCTGACCGTCGGAGCGGAGGAAAGGCCGATGGTGACGCTTCCGAACGCATCGGAGGTCGGCGAAACGGAGAGCGCGGGCGTTCCGACGGCCGGTGCGGGCTTGTCGTTGGGATCCCCCGGGAAGGTGAGCGCCTGGATCTCGACCAGGTTGGAGAAGCCGTCGCCATCCGAATCGGCGGACGCGATCGCGGTGAAGCTGTGCCCCGCGCTCGCATAGGCGCTTCCGTAAGGGTTGAGTGCCGGAGGGCTCGTGTGGCACAGGGTGCACGTGTTGAGTCGCGTCGCGGATGTGCCGTAGGTCGTGTTGAAACTGGTCAGATAGCCCGGGGATGCGTGGGCGGCCCCCCCCGAGACCCCCAGAAGCCCGATCAGGACCGCGATAATTCCGATTGCCTGCTTGCCGGATGTTCTTGTCATGGTTCTCCTGCCCCCTTTGTTAATGTACGGATCGCCGGCGCGTCTGTCCCGCCGGGTGCTGAAACACTGAAATCGATTACGGATGGGGATGTTTATCGCATTTATCGTGCCGGAAACGGTACTTTACTGGTCCGGCCTGTAACGAGTTGCAATTAAAAGGCATTCCTGATTAAGAGGGCAGGGGAGGGTGCGACGCCCATTGCCTAATGGTAACAATTACGAACTTATTCACGAGAATCGTAACGATTCTGAAATGACCGGAGGCCGCCGGTTGGATTCACGGCAGGGTCCGGGCAGCTTCCCCGGCCGCCGCCGGGGCCCGGTGGAAATCCTTTTTCTTGATTCCGATGACTTATCGGTGGTATAAGGAACCGTTTCACCACTACCCACGAGCGGGACTCTTTCCTGGGTGCCTTCGGCAATTGCGCCGGGGTCGGGGAAGGGGACGAACGCCCGGAGGAAAAAAACCCTGAAGGGGAGGATTTACAGAAAATGTCAAACGGCCAGAGCTCCATCATCACCATGAAGCAGTTGCTCGAGGCGGGCGTCCACTTCGGTCACCAGACCAAGCGGTGGAACCCCAAGATGAAGAAGTACATCTTCACCGCCCGCAACGGTATCTACATCATCGACCTCCAGCAGACGGTCAAGATGTTCCGCGCCGCCTACGACACGGTCCGCACCATGGCATCCGAAGGCAAGACGATTCTCTTCGTCGGCACCAAGAAGCAGGCCCAGGAGGCCGTCGAGGAAGAGGCGCGCCGCTCCGGGGCGGCCTATGTCAACCAGCGCTGGCTGGGCGGCATGCTCACCAACTTCCAGACCATCCGCAAGAGCCTCGACCGGCTCCAGAAGCTGGCCGACATGCACACCGACGGCACCGCCGAGCGCCTTCCCAAGAAGGAAGTGCTGCTGATGGACAAGGAGCACGCCAAGCTCGAGAAGATCCTCGGCGGCATCAGCCACCTCAAGCGCCTGCCCGACGCGCTGTTCATCGTCGATCCGTCGCGTGAAACCATCGCGGTGCTCGAAGCCAAGCGCCTCAATATCCCCATCGTCGCCATCGTCGACACCAACTGCGATCCCGACCTGATCGACCACATCATCCCGGGCAACGACGACGCGATCCGCGCCATCAAGCTGTTCCTCTCCAAGATGGCCGACGCCTACATCGAGGGCAAGGCGATGTACGCCGAGAAGAACGCCTCCAAGGCCGACAAGAGCGACGAGGCACTCGAAGTGACGATGGCGCTCATCTCCACCGAGGGCGACGAGGAAGTCGCCGTCGAGGCGCCCGCCGCACCCGTGGTACCCCAGGCCTAAATTTCAAAGATAACGATTCGGGAGAATAGACAGATGCAAATCACTGCGGAAATGGTAAGGGACCTGCGCGAGAAGACCGGCGCGGGCATGCTCGATTGCAAGAAGTCGCTCGTCGAAGCCGACGGCAACATGGACAACGCGGTCGATATCCTCCGCACCAAGGGGCTGGCCGCGGCGGCTAAGAAGGGTGGCCGCATCGCCTCCGAGGGTGTCGTCGCCACGAAGGTGTCCGGTTCGACCGGCGCGGTCGTCGAGATCAACTGCGAGACCGACTTCGTCGCCAAGACCGACGATTTCGTCGCGTTCGTCGGTTCGGTCGCCGAACTCGTTCGCGAAAAGGCGCCTGCGGACATGGACGCGGCGCTCGCGCTGCCGTTCGGCACGGGCACGCTGGCCGACGCGCTCACCGAAAAGATCGCCAAGATCGGCGAAAAAATCTCGTTCCGCCGCTTCGCCCGCTTCGACGCGGCCGGCGGCACCGTCGCCTCCTACATCCACATGGGCGGCAAGATCGGTGTCCTGGTCGAGCTGACCGGCGCGGGCCCCGACAAGGCACCCGTCTCCGCGCTCGGCCGCGACCTCGCGATGCAGGTGGCCGCGGCCAACCCGACCGCGGTCCGCCGCGAAGAGGTGCCGGCCGAAGTGATCGAACGCGAGATGGCCATCTACCGCGAGCAGGCGCTCGCGGCGGGCAAGCCGGCGGCGATCCTCGACAAGATCGCGAACGGAAAACTCGAGAAGTTTTTCGGCGACTTCTGCCTCGTCGAGCAGGGATTCATCAAGGATCCCGACAAGAAGGTCCGCGACCTGGTCAAGGAAATCGGCACGCAGGCGGGCGTCCAGCTCGACGTTTCCCGGATCGTGCGCTTCCAGGTCGGCGAAGGGCTCGAGAAAAAGTCCGAAGACTTCGCGGCCGAGGTCGCCAAGACGATCGGGCAGGCCTAGGCAAGCTAAACTCGGGAGCAGCCACCGGTGGTGACTAAGAAATACAAGCCCGCGTATCGTCGTATTCTCCTCAAGCTGTCCGGCGAGGCCTTGATGGGCTCGCAGGACTATGGCATCGACCCGGCCATTCTCGCGAGCCTCTCGCGCGAGATCCGCGAGGTGACTTCGGCGGGCGTCCAGGTCGCCATCGTCATCGGGGGCGGCAACATCTTCCGCGGCATCCGCACTTCCAGCAAGTTCGGCATCGAGCGGGCCTCAGCCGATCACATGGGGATGCTGGCCACGGTCATCAACAGCCTGGCGCTGCAGGACCGGCTCGAGCGCGACGGCCTGGTCACCCGCGTCCTGTCAGCCATCGAGATGCGATCGATCGCCGAGCCCTACATCCGGCGCCGGGCGCTCCGGCATCTCGAAAAGGGGCGCGTCATCATCTTCGCAGCCGGAACCGGGAACCCCTATTTCACGACCGACACGGCTGCGGCGTTGCGTGCGATGGAGATGGGCGCCGAAGTGATCCTCAAGGCCACCAAGGTCGACGGCGTATACGACAAGGACCCGATGCTCCACAAGGACGCGAAAAAGTTTTCCGAACTGACCTATATCGACACGCTGCAGCGCAATCTCAAGGTGATGGACGCCACGGCCATTTCCCTGTGCATGGACAACAACCTCCCGATCGTCGTCTTCGATTCCACGACCGAAGGCAACATCGTCCGGGTTATCGGCGGGGAAAAGATCGGCACCGTGGTGCACGGAGGCAAATAGGATGGACCCGATCATCAAGGACGTCGACGACCGGATGGGCCGCAGCATCGAAGCGTTCAGGAAAGAACTTTCCAAGATCCGCACGGGCCGCGCCTCGATGGCGCTTCTCGAGGGAATCAAGATCGATTATTACGGCACGCCGACGCCGGTGCAGCAGGTCGGCACGCTGTCGGTTCCCGAAAGCCGCCTGATCACCGTGACCCCCTGGGACACGAAGCTCATCGGCCCGATCGAGAAGGCCATCCAGTCCGCGGGCCTCGGGCTCAACCCGTCGAACGACGGCAAGATGGTGCGCATCCCGATCCCGCCGCTGACCGAAGAACGCCGCAAGGAACTGGTCAAGGTCCTGAAAAAGGAAGCCGAGGAGGCCCGCGTCGCCATCCGCAACATCCGGCGCGAGGGGGTCGAAAAGCTGAAGGACAAGGAAAAGAAGAAAGAACTTTCCGAGGACGACGTCAAGCGCGGCCAGGAAAAGATCCAGAAAGAGACCGACGCCTTCGTCAAGAAGGTCGACGACCTCCTCAAGGCCAAAGAAATCGAAATCATGGAAGTCTGAAACGAAGGCCGGTAGGCTTTCGATATCACGCACAACGCAAGGGGGGATTAGAAATGACCGTCAAGATCACCAACGAATGCAGCACCTGCGGCGTCTGCATGGACACCTGCCCGACCAGCGCCATCGCCGAAGGCGAAACCATGTACAAGATCACCGACGCCTGCACCGAGTGCCTGGCGTGCATCGACTCGTGCCCGACCGGTGCCATCGTCCAGGAATAACGCACCAGAAGGCTCCGCAGCGCTCCCGCGCCATGTCGCCGTCATTATGGACGGCAACGGGCGTTGGGCGACGCAGCGGGGGCTTCCCCGCGTCGAAGGGCATCGGATGGGCATCCGCTCGGTTCGCGCGGTCGTCGAGTGCGCCCGGGAACTCGGGATATCCCACCTGACGCTCTACGCTTTCTCCTCCGAAAACTGGGGAAGACCCGAAATCGAAGTTCTCACGCTGATGGGGTTGCTCCGGGATTTCCTGTTCAAGGAACTCCCGGAGCTCTCTCGTCAACGCATTCGCCTCAACGTCATCGGAGAGATCGAGCGCCTCCCGGCCTATGTCCGCGAGGCGATCCGGCACACCATGTCCGCAACCGCCGAAAACACCGAGATGACGCTGTCGCTCGCCCTCTCCTACGCCGGCCGGAACGAGTTGGTGCGCGCCGCACGCCGCGCGGCCGAAGATGCGGTCGCCGGGCGCATCTCGGCCGCCGATATCACCGAAGCGTCGTTTGCGGCCCGCCTCGACACCGCCGGCATGCCCGACCCCGACCTGGTGATCCGCACGAGCGGCGAAATCCGGATCAGCAATTTTCTCCTTTGGCAGGCCGCTTACGCCGAGTTCGTCTTCACCGAGGTGTTATGGCCCGACTTCGGCAAGGCCGAGTTCCTGCAGGCGCTCGACGAATACTCCCGCCGCCGCCGCCGGTTCGGGCTCACCTCCGAGCAGGCCTTGCAGCCTGACATCCCCCGCTAGCCGTGCTGATCACCCGGCTTCTCGCCGCCGCCGTCCTGCTGCCGCTGCTCCTCGCAGTGACTCTTTACGAAAGCGGGTGGCCCTTCTTCGCATTCATCGGCGTCGTCGTGGTTCTTTGCGCCCACGAGTATGCCCGCATGTTTTTCACCGGATTTCGGGACAGGGCCGCCTCCCTGACGCTGACCTTGTGCGCCTTCCTGGCGGGCTCGCTGCTGCCGCCCGTTGCATCGTTGCCGGCGCTGATGCTGGTCGTCGCGGCGGCGCTCTTCCACGTTTTTCCAGGCGAGGCGACGCCCGGGGACAAGGCCCGGGATGCGGCGATGCTCGCGCTCGGGGCCGTCTACATCGGCGGCTTCTCCTCCTGCCTGCCCCGCCTTCAGGCGTTGCCCGACGGCCGCCACTGGGTCCTGCTCGGCCTCGTGATCGTCGCCGGGAACGATACGGCCGCCTATTTCGCGGGGCGTGCGTTCGGCCGCCGCAAGTTGGCCCCCCACCTTTCCCCCAAGAAAACCGTCGAGGGGGCGATCGGGGGGATGACCGCCAGCCTCCTGTTCGGCACGGCATACGCCCATTTCTTCCTGCCCGCTGTCCCGCCCTGGTACGCCCTCGTCGTTTCGGGGCTGGCCGGCGCCGCCGGCATGGCGGGCGATCTGTTCGAGTCGCTGCTCAAGCGCGCCGCGGGCGTCAAGGACAGCGGCACCGTCATTCCCGGGCACGGCGGAATGTTCGACCGCGCCGACAGCATCGTGCCCGTCGCGCCGCTCCTCTACCTGTTCGCGCTGCTGTTGCCCCTGGCGATCGGATGCCGATGAACCGGAAACCCAGCGGCGTCGCGATCCTCGGCGCTACGGGGTCGATCGGCCTCAACGCGCTCGATGTCATCGGCCGTTTCCCGGACCGGTTCCGGGTGACGGCGCTCTGCGCCGGAAAAAACGTCCGGTCGCTGCTGGCGCTTGCCGAGAAGTTCCGTCCCTCCGTCCTTTGCCTGTGCGAACCGGTCGCGCCGTCCCGATTGAAGGGGCTCCCGTCCCGCACCCGGGTCGTCTTCGGAGAAGAGGGCATGCACGAGGCGGTCGCGGCGAAGGGGACCGACATCGTCCTGGCCGCGGCTTCCGGCGTTTCCTCGATTCGGCCGGTGATCGCGGCCGCGGGGGCCGGCAAGCGGATCGCGCTCGCCAACAAGGAGCTGCTCGTGATGGCGGGCAAGTTCCTGGTCGAGGCGTCGCGTCTCGGGGGGGGCGAGCTGCTGCCCGTCGACAGCGAACATTCGGCGATCTTCCAGGCCATCGAGGGCCATCGCCGGGAGGATATCAAGCGCATCCTGCTGACCGCTTCCGGCGGCCCGTTCCGCACCTGGACCGTGGCGCGCATGAGGACGGCCACGGTGGCCGACGCGCTGGGGCACCCCACCTGGCGGATGGGCGCCAAGATCACGATCGACTCGGCCACGCTCATGAACAAGGGGCTCGAAATGATCGAGGCGGCCTGGCTGTTCGGCCTGCCGCCCTCGCGGATCGACGTCGTCGTCCACCCGCAGTCCGTCGTCCACTCGATGGTCGAATACCGGGACGGCGGCGTCATCGCCCAACTGGGACCCGCCGACATGCGCATCCCGATCGGGTACGCGCTGTCGTGGCCCGGGCGACTGCCGCTCGACGGGCCGGGCATCGCGAATCACCTGCAGGGCGCGTGGACGTTCGGCAAGCCCGACATGCGCCGCTTTCCGGCGCTCGCGCTGGCGTACACCGCCGCCGAGGCCGGGGGGACGGCACCCGCCGTGCTCAACGCGGCCAACGAGATGGCGGTCGAGGCGTTTCTGGCCGGCCGCATCCGTTTCACGGACATCGCCCGCATCGTGGCCCGCACGATCGAAACGACCCGGTGCGGCAGCCGGTCCGACACCCTTCAGGCCGTGCTCGACGCGGATGCGGCCGCGCGAGAGGAAACGGGATGCATCCTGTCCCGCATACGAATTCCGAGAGGATGACGACATCGTGACGAGCTTTCTCAGCATCGCTTTTCCACCCGGCCTCACCTACGGACTGTCGTTCCTGGTCGCCCTGGGCATCCTCATCTTCGTCCACGAGTTCGGCCACTTCATCGTCGCCCGCAAGCTGGGCATCGGCGTGACGAAATTCTCTTTCGGCTTCGGGCCGAAGCTCTTCGGGTTCACGCGCGGGGAAACGGAATATCTCGTCTCCGCCATCCCGTTCGGCGGCTACGTCAAGATGATCGGCGAGGGCGACGGCGACGAGGTGTCCCCGGAAGATCTCGCCCGATCGTTCCACCACAAGCCGGTCTGGGTCCGGATGGCCGTCGTCGTGGCGGGACCGGCCGGAAACCTCATCTTCGCGGTAGCCGCCTTCTGGCTCTTTTTCGTCCTCGGCGCCCCGATGCTGACCGCCAGGATCGCGGCCGATCCGGGCGGGCCGGCGGAAAAGGCCGGGCTGATGGCCGGCGATCTCGTCGTCGCGGTCGATAACGCCGCCGTCGCCGATTTCGACGAACTCGACTCGGCGATCCGGAAGGCAGGCTTGGGCGGCCGGGTCGTGCTGACGGTCGAGCGCGGCGGAGCCCGGAGAGATTTCCCCGTCGCGACGGTTTCCGAGGAATCCAGAAACGCTTTCGGCGAGAAGGTCCAGGGAGTCGGGATCGGTATCTCCCCCGTTTCCCTGCCGCGAATCGGTGACGTGCTCGCCGGTTCGCCCGCGGCCCGCGCCGGCCTCAAGAAAAACGACCTCGTGGTGCGGATCGACAACACGCTTATCTCGAGCTGGGCCGACCTGTCGGCGAAGATCCGCACGGGAAGCCCCGACAGGCCGTTGAAATTCGCGGTCCTCCGCGGCGGGTCCGAATTGATGATCGACATCACTCCGCGGGTCGAAGAGGGCGCCGTCGCAAATGGCGCCAAAAAGCCGGAACCGAAAGTCGGCATCGTCGGGAGCCCCGATACGGTCGTCCGCAAGGCCGGGTTCCTGTCTGCCGTTGCCCTTGCATTCCGGCGGGTGTGGGAACTGATCGTGCTCACGGTGATGGTGGTCGTCAAGCTGCTGACTCGCACGGTCCCGGCCAAGACGCTCGGCGGCCCCATCCTCATCGCCCAGATGGCGGGCGACCAGGCGCGGCTCGGGCTCGGGCAGTTCGCCAATTTCCTGGGATTGCTGAGCGTCAACCTCGGAATCCTCAACCTGCTCCCGGTTCCCGTGCTCGACGGGGGCCACCTGCTGTTCTTCTCGATCGAGGGGATCCTCGGGCGCCCCCTGTCCGAAAAGACGCGCGGGATCGCCCAGCAGATCGGGCTGGCGCTCCTGCTGATGCTGATGGTGCTCGTGTTCTACAACGACCTGGCGCGGCTCGACGTGTTCACCTGGATCTGGCGACTCCTGTTGCAGATCTGGCATTTCCTCCTGCATCTCGTCCATGCCGGCTGACCCCGCGCTGCTGCTGCTCGCGATCGAGTCGGCGACGCCGCGCGGCAGCGTCGCCCTCGTCCGGGGCGACGGCACGGCGGCCGAGCGGCTCCTCGACGGCGGAAGCCGAATGTCCGAGTCGTTTCTTGGGGCTGTCGACGGGTTGCTCCGTGCGCCCGATTCGGGCGGCGGGTCGGTGACGCACGTGGCCGTGTCCGCCGGTCCGGGGTCGTTCACGGGCTTGCGGGTGGGGATGGCCGCCGCCAAGGGATTCTGCTTCGGCTGGGGTGTCCCGCTGCTCCCCGTCTCGACCCTCGAGGCGCTGGCATGGCGGTTCCGGCGGGATGGGGTCACGATCTGCCCGATCCAGGACGCCCGCAAGGGGGAGCTCTACTCGGCGACGTTCCGCTTCGAAGGGGACGCGCGGGTCCGCATCTCGCCCGATTGCGCGATCGCGCCCGGCGACCTTGCCGACGCGTTGTCCGAGGGGCCGATCCTGTTCTGCGGCGACGGCGTCGCCCCGTTTCGCGAATTTTTGTCCGGGCGCCTCGGCGACCGGGCGCTCTTCCCGCCGGTGGGCGACGAACTGCCGTCGGCCTCCGCCGTCGGCGGCCTCGCGCTCGAACTGCTGCGGGCCGGCGTCCCGCTCCCCGACCCGGCCACCGTCGTTCCCGCATACGCCAGGGTGCCCGAAGCCGAATTTCGCCGGGCTTTGACAATCCCCCTTCCTTTGTTAGACTGAAAGACACTATTGCAACACGGAGGTGACGATGGACCAGGCCACTATGGACGCCAAGCTGGCAGCACTGATTGTGGACAATCCCGAGGTCCGGGAACTGGTCGAGGAGCACCGTGTCCTCGACTCGACTCTCAGGGATCTCGACAAGAAGGTCTACCTGCTTCCGGATGAAGAAGTCGAGCGCAAGCGCCTTCAAAAACTGAAACTGGCCAAGAAGGACAAGATCGCCGAAATTTTAAGCGCTTAAGAACCGCTAGCCGCCCCAGCCGCATCGCACGCGCGATCGCTTCGCGGGGTCTCCCGATCAGGGGGGCCCTGCGGGGGCGTTTTTGTATTCACTGCAAGCCGGGGGAATAAACCATGCGAAGTGACCGGACCAAAAAGGGATTGGAGAGGATGCCCGCGCGGGCGCTCTATTGCGCGGCCGGCGTCCCTCAGGAAGCCATGGGCAAGCCGTTCATCGGGATCGCGACGTCGTTCACCGATCTCGTCCCCGGCCACACCGGCATGCGGGCGCTCGAGCGGGTCCTCGAAAACGGCGTTCACGCCGGAGGCGGCTACCCGTTCCTGTTCGGCGTTCCGGCGCTTTGCGACGGGATCGCGATGGGTCACTCCGGAATGCACTATTCGTTGCCGTTGCGCGAACTGGTCGCCGACATGGTCGAATCGGTCGCCGAGGCGCATGCGCTCGACGGCCTCGTGCTGCTCACCAACTGCGACAAGATCACCCCCGGCATGCTGATGGCCGCGGCGAGGCTCGATATCCCGTGCATCGTGCTCACCGCCGGGCCCATGCAGGGCGGCCGCCTGGGTTCGCGCCGCCTGTCGCTTATCAATGACACCTTCGAGGCGGTCGGCCGATACCAGCGAGGGGAAATCAAGGAAGCCGAGCTGCGGCACCTCGAGGCCGAGGCGTGCCCCGGCGAGGGCGCCTGCCAAGGCCTTTACACCGCCAACACCATGGCGTGCCTCACCGAGACGATGGGCATGTCGCTACCCGGCTGCGCCACCGCGATCGCGGGGCTTTCCAAGAAGCGGCACATCGGCTACGCAACCGGCGAGCGGATCGTCGAACTGGTCCGCAAGAACGTCACCGCGCGCAAGATCATGACGAAGGCGGCGTTCGAAAACGCCATCCGCGTCGACGTCGCGCTCGGCGGCTCCTCCAACACCGTGCTCCACCTGCTGGCGATTGCCCGCGAGGCGGGGATCGACCTGCCGCTTTCCGAGTTCGACCGGATCGCCCGCGAGACGCCGCAGCTCACGACGGTGACGCCGGTCGGGCCCGACCTGATGGAAGACGTCGAATATTGCGGGGGCATTCCGGCGATCCTCAACCGGCTGCAGCCGCTGCTCAAGAAAAACCCGACGGTGTCGGGATACGACATCAAGGAAATCGCGAAGAAGGGCAGGCCGATCGGCGACGACATCATCCGCCGCGCCGACAAGCCGGTACGGCCCGAGGGCGGGCTCGCCGTGCTGACGGGCAACCTCGCGCCGAAAGGCGCGGTCGTCAAGCATTCCGCGGTCGACCCGTCGATGTTCGAGTTCAAGGGCAAGGCCAAGGTGTTCGACGCCGAGGCCGACGCGATGGCCGCCATCATGGCGGGCAAGATCAAGCCGGGCACGGTCGTCGTCATCCGCTACGAGGGGCCCAAGGGCGGCCCCGGCATGCGCGAGATGCTGTCGCCTACTTCCGCGATCATGGGAATGGGGCTGGGCACCAGCGTCGCGCTCGTCACCGACGGGCGCTTCTCGGGCGGCACTCGCGGACCGTGCATCGGCCACGTCTCGCCCGAGGCGATGGAGGGCGGTCCGATCGCTCTGGTCAGGGACGGCGACACGATCATCCTCGACATCCCGAAACGCAAGCTGACGCTCGACGTGCCCGCGGCCGAATTGGCGAAGCGGAAAAAGGCCTGGAAGGCGCCGGCTCCCAAGATAACGAAGGGCTACCTGGCCCGGTACGCCAAGCTCGTCTGTTCCGCCGACGAGGGCGCCGTCGTACGATAGCCCGCATCTCATCTCGAGGTGCGGGCGTACGCTTATTCCCGAACCGATCGATTGGCAATGATTAAGGGGGGACGCCGTGAAAATGTCCGGTGCTGAAATATTCGTCAAGGGGCTCGCCGATCTCGGGGTCGACGTGATCTTCGGCTATCCCGGTGGCTCCGTCATCAACATCTACGACGAGCTGTTCAAGAACACCAAGGTCCGCCACCTGCTGCCCCGCCACGAGCAGGGGGCCGTCCACATGGCCGACGGATACGCCCGCGCTTCGGGCAAGGTCGGCGTCTGCCTCGTCACCTCGGGGCCCGGAGCGACCAACACCGTCACCGGTCTTGCCACCGCCTACATGGATTCGATCCCGCTGGTCGTCTTCTCCGGACAGGTGCCCACGGCGCTCATCGGCAACGACGCCTTCCAAGAGGCCGACATCGTCGGCATCACGCGGCCGTGCACCAAGCACAACTACCTGGTCAAAGACACGAAAGAGCTCGCGCGCGTGATGAAGGAGGCGTTCTACATCGCCTCGACCGGCCGGCCGGGCCCGGTGCTCGTCGACATGCCCAAGGACGTCCTCATGAAGAGCGCCGAATACCTCATGCCCAAAGTGGTCAAGTTGCGCGGCTACAACCCGAACTACGAGGGACACCCCAAGCAGGTCGACAGCGCGATGAGGATGCTCCAGGAAAAGACGAAGCCCGTGCTATATGTGGGCGGCGGCGTCATCCTGTCCAACGCGGCGGCCGAGCTAACCGAGTTCGCGAGGATCGCCGGCATCCCCGTAACCACGACGCTGATGGGCATGGGCGCGTTTCCGGGCACCGACCCGCTCTGCATGGGGATGCTCGGCATGCACGGAACCTATGCGGCCAACATGGCGATCTCCCACTGCGACCTGATACTGGCCGTGGGCGCCCGCTTCGACGACCGCGTCACCGGCAAGGTCGACGAGTTCGCCCCCCACGCCAAGATCGTCCACATCGACATCGACCCGACCTCGATCCAGAAGAACATCCGCGTCGACATCCCCATCGTCGGCGACGTGAAGGACGTTCTCAAGCAGATGATCAAGTCGGCGAAGGCGACGAAGGATTTCGCCGGATACAAGAAGAAGATCGCCCCGTGGCGCGACGAGATCGCCGACTGGGAGGCGACGCACCCCATGGCCTACAAGCAGGGCAAGGGGAAGATCAATCCCAAATTCGTCGTCGAGAAGATCTACGAGCTGACCAAGGGAAACGCGATCATCTGCACCGAGGTAGGACAGCACCAAATGTTCGCAGCGCAGTTCTACAAATACGACAAGCCGCGCACCTTCCTGTCGTCGGGCGGCCTCGGCACGATGGGCTTCGGGCTTCCGGCCGCCATCGGGGCGCAGGTGGCGTTTCCCGATGCGCTGGTCATCGACATCGCCGGCGACGGCAGCATCCAGATGAACATCCAGGAACTGGCGACCGCCATGCACTACCGGCTGCCGGTCAAGGTGGTCATCCTCAATAACGGCGTGCTGGGCATGGTCCGCCAGTGGCAGGAACTCTTCTTCGACGGGAAATATTCCCAGACCTGCCTTCCGCAGATCCCCGATTTCGTGAAGCTCGCCGAGGCGTACGGCGCGGCCGGCTTCCGGGCGACGAAGGCCGAAGACGTAGAAGGCGTGCTCAAGAAGGGATTCTCGACGCCGGGCCCGGTGTTCATCGACATCCAGACCGATCCCAACGAACTGGTCTACCCGATGGTGCCGGCGGGCGCGCCGCTCACCAAGATGCTGCTGGTCTAGGAGGCGAAGATGCGCCATACCATTTCGGTCCTGGTCGAAAACGAGTTCGGAGTGCTCTCCCGCGTCGCGGGGCTTTTCTCGGGCCGCGGCTTCAAC